>JAJOKK010000122.1 GCA_021129875.1 Candidatus Bipolaricaulota bacterium | reverse complement strand
AGCAACGCCTGATCAGAAGGGACTTTTCTAGTTTTAGGGGTTGGAACATCCGCTTAAGGTGCCGCGTGCGGTTTGGGAGCGGTTGGACCTTCAGAAGATCTGGGACCAAGCCAATTCACCTCCGGTGGCTGCTCTGGTCTGACTTAACCACAAACCTGATTCCAACACATCTTTTCGCGACTGTCTCGGGGGAGGGTATGCCTTGGCGGCTCCACGTTAGCTGATCTGCTACCTGCCAACCGGTGTTATTGGCCATATTTTGCCGAACGGTAGCTTATCCACCACATTTTGCTCGCCAAATCGATCACCAGCACATGGTGTGGTAAAGAATCGCTCAGATCAGGTTGGAAGAAGTTCAAATGCCGCCATGTCTTGTTGATGGTGTCATAGGCTTTGAACTCGCCTTGAATACCGGATTCCTCGTCCTTGTAGGCGAAGGTAGCGCCTCTTTGAAAGTCGATGAAAATGTCAAGTTTCTTTTGTCTCTCGTCAAAGCGGATCTCCTTGACAAACCATGGCGGATTGATGGAAAGGGCCTTCTCAAATAGGTTGTTCATCATTGTCTCTTCTCTCCCTCCAAAACATGGTATTTCCACCTAAGAATACCATCGCCGGCCCTGCTTACCCACTCGAAACGACGAAGAGCCCTTTTGGTTCGTGGAGTTCATTGGGTCGTTGAGTTCGTTGAGTTCATTGGGTTCGTTGGGATGTCTCTATTGTGATTGTCAGGCTGTTTGCATTGGCTTAAGACTACGCAATGTGCGTTTTGGCAGGGAATCTCTGCTTTCCTCCTCCCCCCCGGCAAGCCGGTGGTATCCAGCGGAGGTTCTTCATGAAAGGATTTCCCTCTATTTGGCATTGGACCTCCGGCCTTGCTGCACAACGAATAACCGGCCCAGTGACGTTGTAGCGCAGAGATCCCGGGAGCGCCGGCGTCCCGCCGGCAAGGTGTTGCGCACTCCCAGGGCAGTCCCTCTCCTCGCTACAAGCTAGTTACGAAGCAAGACCGGAGGCCCGATTTCTTAGGGCTTCCTTAAGAGCAGGATTGCGAGTACGCTCAATGGCCTAGGCGCCCTTTTGAGACTGCGCAGGGCCTCTTTGAAATACAGCATTCTGATAGTGTCGCAACTCTGCGATCGATTCCAGGATATCGCTCCTGGCTCGGTGCTTCGAGGTCTTGCTGTTCCCGATCATTTTCATTTCTTCCGGGCGCCAGCGGGTGACTAGCTCTTTCACCGTGCTGACGTCGACGTTCCGGTAGCTCAATAGCTCATCGAGTTTCGGCATGTATTGGATGAGGAAGCGCCGGTCGAAGCAGATTGCGTTGCCACATAAGGGGCAGGATCGAGGGGGACAGTACAAAGAGACGAATGCCAGGGTCTCCTCCTCCGCTTGCGCAAGCGAGATGGTCGAATGGCGTACCTCGTCGATCAGTTCGGAGGCCCGGTGTTGTTTCATGCACCATCCGTCCATCGCTGCAAGCGCCTTATCCGGCTGGTGAATAACTAAATCCGGTCCTTCGGCGATGACATTCAGATCCTTATCGGTGACGATGGTCGCGATCTCCAGAATGACCCGATCATTCACATTAAGGCCACTCGTCTCGAGATCGATCCAGACCATGTTCATCTTGCTCTTCTGTGCCGGCATATCGCTCCTTTTGCTACGTCTCTCAGGATACCACATCTCCACACTTCTTTCCATGCACACCGATCAGCAAGAGGGAGATTGTAATTTCTAGACTGATCGGACAGGCCGGTCTTTGCTGCAACAAAAAGAACGGCGTGCGTGTGGAGGTGCTTCACCACAGAAGCAGGCTTCGGAATGCTGCCTCGTACGTTGGTCTCCCTTCACTTTTCAGGCTAGAAATAAAGTCCTGTGTCGAGCAGCACCGCCCGCCGCTGCCTCCGACAGAAGACGTAGAAGGGCTATGAGAACCAGTCCTTATTTCTGTTGCGGATTGGGTCCAGAGCAGGCTTTGCGTAAGAGATAAAGCCGGTTTTTTACTCCGCCCGTCACCTAAGAAATGAGGTTCTCCATGTACGCCTGAATATCTTCCAACCCATAGGTTGTCTTAAGCAGTTTGTTGTCCTCCAGCCAGGCATCTTTGATCGTATCATCCCGCCGGATTTCTATATCGCTGAGACCCACGCTTGCGACCATCTGTCTTGCTTCCTCTTCGAAGTGCCTATCCTTCACGCGGAATAAGAACCGGGGAAAACTCGGCATAGCTCCACCTCCCAACACAAGTATACCGGTTGCAGGCAAAGAAGCCAGCTCTTTACCCGCAGGCACCGTGTAAATCGTTAAATCAATTCGATGCTGCTGGTTAACGACGCAGACCGATCGCGAGGATCGACAGATCGGCGTGGGAGACACCGGGGATGCGCGAAGCCTGGTCTAACGTACGCGGACGGACCCGGGAGAGGAGTTCCCGCCCCCCGACCGACAGGTTGGAGAGCGAAGCGTAGTCGATCTCAGCTGGAATGACGAGCTTCTCCAGCCGTTTTAGCCGCGCGATCTCCCGTTCTTGCCGGACGAGGTAGCCAGCGTATTTACACTCGATCTCCGCTTCACTCGCAACATCAGCAGGGACCCGATCGAGGGGGAGAAGGTCGGCCAGGCGGACCGACGGCCGGCAGATGAGTTCGTACAGGCTTGCCCCGTTCTCCGACAGCGGCGCGGTTCCAGAAGCGATGAGGACGCGGTTCAATGAGTCCTGCGGGCCGATGCGTCGCGTCTTCAGTTCATTGAGCAGACGCTCGATAGCCTGGGCACGGGTGAATGCCTGCTCATAGCGCTCTCGTGAGAGGAGCCCGATTGAGTAACCTATCCCTGCGAGGCGGAGGTCGGCGTTCCCCTCGCGCAAGGATATCCGGTGCTCGGCGCGGGAGGGGAGCATCCTGTATGGCTCTCGCACCCCCTTGGTCACGAGATCGTCGATCATCACCCCGATGAACGCTTCCCCTCGCGTAAGGATGAGCGGATCCTTCCCCGTGATGCGGCGGGCAGCGTTGATTCCGGCGATGAGCCCCTGCCCTGCCGCTTCTTCATAGCCGGTCGTCCCGTTCACCTGCCCGGCGAGGAAGAGGCCGGGGATCCGCTTGACTTCGAGCGAGAGGGTCAGCTGGGTCGGATCGATGTAGTCGTACTCGATGTCATACCCGTAGCGCTCGATCTGCGCCCGCTCCAACCCGGCAATGCTGCGCACGATCCGTTCCTGAATATCGGGCGGGAATGCGGTGTAGATCCCTTGCAGATAAGTCTCGGCCGTCTCTTTTCCCTCCGGTTCGAGGAAGACCTTATGGCTCGAGCGCTCCGGAAACTTGACGATCTTCGCCTCGAGAGACGGGCAGTTACGAGGACCCGCGCTCTGGATAAGGCCGTTGAAATTCGGGGTAAGGTCAAGGTTGTCCTGGATGATGCGATGGGTCTCTTCGTTGGTATGGGTGACGTAAACCGGGTGGTCGTTCGCAAGGGCTATCGACTCGTGCCAGAAGGAGAACGAGAGCGGGGTCGGGTGGGTCTCCTGTCTCACAAGGCCGCTGACGTCGATCGATCGGCGGTTGACCCGCGGGGGGGTCCCGGTCTTCAGCCGGCCCATGGCGAGACCATAGGCACGCAGGGCCGTCGTCAGCCCGATCGACGGCGGTTCCCCGCTCCGCCCGGCCGGGTAGGTGAGTTCTCCGATGAGGACACGGCCGTTCAAGAAGGTCCCAGTGGCAAGGATCACCGCTTCGGCCCTAAGCTCCAGCCCCTCGCGCAGGGTGACGCCGCTTATCGCACCGTTTGAGGTATGAAGCTCCTCGACCATCCCCTCGATCAGGTCCAGCCCCTCGGTCCTCTCGAGGAGGTTCTTCCACAGGTGCGTATAGAACTCTCTGTCGGCTTGGGCACGGCGGACCTGCATCGCCTTCCCCTTGCTCGTGTTGAGAAGCCGGATGTTCAGCATGGAAAGGTCGGTCAGCCTCCCCATCTCCCCGCCGAGGGCATCGATCTCGCGGACGAGCTGCGACTTTCCCGGCCCGCCGATCGCCGGGTTGCACGGCATCTTCCCAATCTCTGAGAGGTTGATCGTAACAAGCGCCGTTGCCACACCGAGCCGAGCTGCGGCCAGAGCCGCCTCGCACCCGGCGTGCCCGGCACCGACCACCACCAAATCGTACTCCTTCATCGAACCCTTCCGCTACTCGTTCTTGTTCTTGTCTTGAAAGAACTTGAACATCTCGATCGGGATTGGGAAGGCGATCGTATTCGTCGACTCGACCGCGATATCGCGTAAGGTCTGCAGGTAACGAAGCTGCAGCGCGGCTGGATTCTCAGCGATGATCGACGCTGCCTGACTCAGCTTTGTCGCCGCCTGCAGTTCTCCCTCGGCGTTAATAATTTTAGCCCGGCGCTCCCTCTCCGCTTCGGCCGCCTGGGCGATCGTCCGCTGCATATCCTGTGGCAGGTTCACTTCCTTCACCTCGACTGTCGCCACCTTTATCCCCCAGGGATCGGTCTGCTCGTCGATGATCTCTTGCAGTCTTAGGTTGATCTTGTCCCGCTCCGACAGGAGTTGATCGAGCTCGACCGCGCCGAGGACGCTGCGCAACGTTGTCATCGAGATCTGCCTCGTGGCGTCGAGGTAGTTCTCCACCTCGACGATTGCCATTGCTGGATCGATCACCCGGAAATAGATGACCGC
>JAJOKK010000205.1 GCA_021129875.1 Candidatus Bipolaricaulota bacterium | reverse complement strand
ATAGAGCCATCGCAAAACGAATCGGGGAGAAAAAGGATGCAAGAAACAATGTTTGACCCCATATCCGGTGTCCGACGATCATCCAGATGGCTGGAGGGTCTCAACGATCCGTTCGGCAAGGGGGCGAGGGATCTCGGAGAGGGAGGAGATCTCATCGACGCTTGCTCTTGCGAGCTGTTTGAGCGAGCCGAAACGCTTGATCAGCGCCGCTTGCCTCTTTGGGCCGACTCCGGGGATCTCATCTAGCCGTGAGGAGAGAGAGCGGTCGGAGCGAAGGCGGCGGTGATAGGAGACCGCAAACCGGTGCGCCTCATCGCGGATCCGGCGTAGCAGAAGAAGGGCCTGGCTTTCAGGCGGAAGGCGGAGCGGCTCGCCCTGGTGCGGCCGAAAGACCTCCTCTTGCCGCTTGGCAAGGCCGATCGTCTCGATCCCATCGATCGAGAGGTCGGCCAGCACGGAAAGGGCGACGTTCAGTTGCCCCTTGCCCCCGTCGATCAGCAGGAGGTCGGGGAATCGGGAGAACTTCCCGTGCGATATGCCGGGGTCGTTCAACTCGGCTAACCCACGGCGGAAGCGGCGGAGGAGGACCTCGCCCATCATCGCGTAGTCGTCTGGTTTTCCGGAGATCCGTACTTTAAACCGGCGGTAGTCGTCGCGACGGGGGCGGCCGTCCTCGAAGACGACCATCGAGCCGGTCGCTTCCCCTCCTTGCGTGTTCGAGATGTCGAATGCTTCGATCCGTTGTGGAAAGGATGATAGGGAGAGCGCTTCGGCGAGCTGTGACAACGTTGCAGTCGTCTCCGCACGGAATGAGGCGGCGATCCGTTCGCCTTTAAGGGAGAAGCGTGCGTTCTCGTTCGCCAGCTTGATGAGGCGGTGCTTCTCCCCCCGCTTGGGGACCTTCAGCCTTGTTCGCTGGCCGCGTAGCGAGGAGAGCCATGCGGCGACCCCGACAGAACCCACTATCTCCGTGGGGAGGAGGACCTCCTGAGGGATCGTGGTCGCTTGCGCGTAATACTGAGTGAGGAAGGCGGAGAGCACATTAGCAACGTTCGGGTCTCCCGGAGCGCGCAGGTGGAACGTCTCTCGCCCGGAGAGCCGTCCCGCGCGGATGAGAAAGACCTCGACGCAGGCGCGATCTTCTTCGATTGCCGCCCCGAGCGCATCTCGGTCGATAAGATCGGGAAGGGCGACCGACTGCCGTTCGAGCACCCGGGCGAGAGCTGTAAGCTGATCGCGCAGGCGAGCCGCCAGTTCGAATCGTTCTGCAACCGCGGCGCTCTCCATCTTCGCTCGTAGCTGCTTCACCAGTCCGGAGACCCTCCCCTCGAAGAGCATCGCCGCACCGTCGACGGCCTGCCTGTAATCCTCCTCATCGACCAGACTAGCGCACGGCCCCATGCAACGGCCGATATGGTAGTTAAGACAGACCCGACGCGGCTTCTTCAGCGGAAGGCCGAGCGTGCAGGTGCGGATCGGAAAGAGCTTCTGGGCGAGCTTGAGGGTTGAGCGCATCGCCTTGGCGTTCGTATACGGACCGAAGTAGCGTGCTCCGTCTGCCTGACGGCGACGGACGACCATCAGCCGGGGGTAGGGCTCATTGGTAATCTTCAGGTATGGGTACCTCTTGTCGTCCCGCAAGCGGATGTTGAACCATGGCTGGTAGCGCTTGATCAGGTTCTCCTCGAGGATGACCGCCTCTGTTTCGGTGGCGGTCTGGATCACCTCAAAATCAGCGATCCGCTCGGTCAGCCGCTGCACCTTCACCTCCATCCCCTGTGGTGAGTGGAAGTAGGAGCGCACACGGTCCTTCAGCACCGCGGCCTTCCCCACATAGATAATCCTTCCGCGATCGTCCTTCATCAGGTAGACCCCGGGGGATGCAGGAAGCTGGGCTAGTTTCTCACTGAGGTCGTTCGTCGGCATGGTCCCCTCTCCGGATCTTAGCGGGGAGACGGTCGAGGCTCAAACTCCGAGGCTCTATTACTGTTAGCTTGTCGATGATGGCATTGGGTAAATGCTTTTACCGCCGAGATCGCCGAGGAAACAACATCGAGATCTTTGGTTTTGTACCCCTGCGAACTCTCCGCGGTCTCTGCGGTAAAGTGATCGCTGGTTAGACAAGGCGTCCAACGAGCAAACTCCTCAAACTTGGTTCCTAACTGCGGTAGGAGGCTCTCGCCCCATACCCACCCACAGCTAACGCTAATAGAGCCAACTCCGAACAGACCGTCCGTTTCAGTAGCGATAAGCATGGGTGGTCGGCAACCGTTGCCCTGTTCTGAGCGCCTGTGCCGATAGCTTAATCCCGAGCGGAAGCTGACGGCGCTTGTACTCGCTTCTGTAGTAGCGGGTGAAGATATCGATGACGGTCTTCTCCAGGAAACCGCTTGCAATCAGGTCATCTCGCGAGGCGTTCTTTTCGATTAGCTCCCGCAGGATTGCGTCGAGCGTTGGATAGGGAGGGAGGTCGTCCTCATCCCGCTGGTCCGGGCGGAGTTCGGCGGTGGGGGCCTTCTCTATGCTCCGGAGCGGGATCGCCCCCCCAATCTCCGCTGCGAGACGGTAGACCTGCGTCTTGTACAGGTCGGCGATCGGAGCGATTGCCCCGACCGTATCCCCGTACAGGGTGTTGTACCCCACTGCGATCTCGGATTTGTTCCCGGTGGCGAGGACGAGAGCGTCACGTGCGTTGGCGAGCGTCATGAGGAATGTCCCCCTCGTCCGTGCTTGCAGGTTCTCTGCGGTGATGCCGGTCGGAGTCTGTGGAAGAGCATCGTTGAACGCGTCGACCACCTGCGCGATCGGAGCCTCGATCAGTTCGATCCCCAGACGTTCGGCGAGCGTTGCTGCATCCTCACAGCTCTCCTGGGAGGTGATCTCGCTCGGTAGGAAGACCCCGATCACTGACCCCTTCCCCAACGCTTCTACAGCCAGGGCGGCGACAACAGCGGAGTCGATCCCGCCGGAGAGGCCGATGATGACGCGTAAAAACCCGTTCTTGAGCACGTAATCGCGGATTCCAAGGACGATCGCCTGCCGGATGGCGCCAATCTCTTCCTCGGGTGGAAGGGGTGATAAAGCAGGGTCCGCTGTCTCGAAGACGAACAGCCCTTCAGTGAACGAGGGGGCCTGTAAGAGGCGGTCCCCTACGGGGGAGACGACAAAACTCGCACCGTCGTAGACCAACTCATCCTGTCCTCCGACAAGATTGACATGGATCAAGATGATCCCGTTCTCCACCGCGCGGCGGACAGCCGTTCTGTGGTGGATCGCCCCCTTCCCGACAAAGAACGGTGAAGCGGCGATGTTGATCACCATCGTTGCGCCTAGGCTTGCTTGTGTCTCGGTCGGGCCGTCGTCGATCCACAGATCTTCGCCGACATTGATCCCCAGACGCAGCCCGCGAAACTCAAAGACCTGTGCCCCAGGACCGGGGGCGAAATAACGTCCTCCGCAGGGATCCGCTGTGGGGATGGCGAGTTTTGCCTCCTCCCCGAGGAGTGCCCCGTCAGCGAAGAAGAATGCGTTGTTGAACAGATCGATCCTAGTGGCGTCACTGAGTAATGACAGCGCGCCGAGGTTCTCCTTCCCTTGCCTTGCCCGTGCTGACACCCCTCCCACGATGACCCCGATCTCCTTTGAGGCGTGCGCGACCTTGGAGAGGGCTGTCTCCATCTGTTTCATAAACCCGGGTTGTCGAGGAAGGCCAAGCGGAGGGGCTCCACAGAGGGCGAGTTCGGGAAAAACGACGAGGTCGCAGCCCTTCTTGCCGGCCTCGGCGATGAACGAAAGGATCGCCTGCACATTCAGGTCGATCGCTCCGACACATGGGTTTATCTGGACGAGTCCGAGGCGCATACTTACATTATAGACTGCGTACAATCTCCGTTCCAGTTCCGGTGCACCTATACAGGCTGTTGCAGAAACCTCTTCTCCTTGCAGAACAGAAACTTTCACCTCTTGGGGGGTGTAGTAGCCGATTGGGGACTTACTGCACCCCTCCCCCAAGAACCTGTCTGCGTTGCGGATGCAACAGGCAGGCACGGAGCACGCAGAGACTAGAATAGGGACCCTCGATCTCGTTTATCTGTGCTGTTGGATAGGGGCGATCTTTCGCCCCTCCGCCTACCAGATTCCTTGCCAAGGTGGCTCAATTTCCGCGCGTTGCGTACACAAGCTGAATCTGGTGTTTCAGTGCCATGTTGACACAGAGGGGGCCCGCCAAGCAGACATGCTACTACTTGACAAAGATTGCCCATCACCTGTAAGATGCTAAGCACTGGAATTGCATAGGCAGAGTCCGGGCGAGAGTTGAGGGAATAAGATATATAATCTCCGAATCTTGGCGAAGTATCAGTAAGAAAGGAGGAAAATTAAGATGGATTCACGAATCGTTATAAAAGGAAAGGAAATCACCAACCCATTTGCCAAAGCAGTCATACTGATATTCGCTATTCTGGTTGTCGGAGGAATCGCAGCGTTGATTATCTTTCTGGTTCTTCCTTTAATTGGGATAATAGTTTCACTATCGCTGGGTTTGGTAGCCGTCTTTCTAATCGGATTGGGCATTGGTATTCCGCTTATCTTAATAGGCGGAGCCTTAGTCGGAGCCATTATAGCTCCTTTTACGGTTCTTAAGGACCGGCTTAGAGAAAAGTCCAAGCGTGGACCATAGCAGGGACCATAGAGCCTGTCCG
>JAJOKK010000015.1 GCA_021129875.1 Candidatus Bipolaricaulota bacterium | reverse complement strand
TCTAAGATTTCTCCCTTCGGTCGAAATGACAATTCAGAGTTGACACGACACTAGAACCACTGAATGCTTACGTCAAATCGATAAGCGGTCCGACCATTAAATGACCAGATCACGCACCGGGTGATTTAATGACAGAAGAGGAGAAGAATAGCGAAAAATGATTGGCAAACAGGTTATTGCAGCCTACGCGAAACTGAACCTGGCTCTGCGTGTACACGGTCGGAGACCCGATCGATTCCACGAGATCGTCTCTCTCGTCCAGACGATCGACCTCGCCGATGCGGTCACCGTGGAGAGGATTGCATCCGGGGTAGATATTACGAACGATCTGGGGATTGCGCCTGGGGAGGACCTTGCCGCGCGCGCGGCGCACCTCCTGCTGCAGGAGAAGGGGCACCGGGAGGGGATGAGAATTACGGTAAAGAAAAATATTCCCAGCGGAGCCGGATTGGGTGGTGGATCGAGCGATGCCGCTGTAGTGCTGCTCGCCGTCGATCGGCTGACCCCGCCCACGCTCCCGCCCGATCGCCTCGCCGCCATCGCTGCGCGGCTAGGGTCGGACATCCCTCTCTTCCTCACAGGCGGCCTGGCGAGGGTCGCCGGTCGGGGGGAGCGGGTCACTCCGATCCATCCCATACGAGAGGAACAGTTCGTCGTCCTTGTCCCCCCGGTCCACTGCGCAACAGCGGCTGTCTACGACCGTTTTGACTCATGCAGGGCCGGATCGAATGAAGGAGGTCTGTGTTTAGGGGAGAACGATCTGGAAAGGCCTGCGCTCGCCCTCTATCCGGCTCTCCTCCCGTACGCGCAGGTGATCAACAGGCTTGGTGCAGATTATTCCGGGATGAGCGGGAGCGGATCGGCCTTCTTTGCTGCGTTCACCCGGTTCGACCGGGCCGCGGCGGCACAGAAGGAGCTTACCGCCTCCTTCCCCGAAACCTCGGTCTACCTCTGTCTAGCGACCGCCGCAGGGAGCGACTGCTCGTTGTCTGTTGGGTAGGATCTGAGCAGCGAATGGTTGTTAATTGAGCCCCATGACAGGGAAATGGTTTGCAATATTGTATAAAGGGGAGAAGAATGATTCATATCGCCATCGACGGCCCGGCCGCCTCGGGGAAGACGTCTCTCGCCCACGCGCTCGCCCGCCGCTTTGGGTGTCTGCTGGTGGAGACAGGAAAGATGTACCGCGCGGTCGCCCTCGGGGTTGAACGCGGGTTTACCCTGGATCAGATCGAGATTACGGCTGATCATAATGGGCATACCATGCTGAACGGGGAGGATGTGAGTTCGCTTTTGCAGACGCCGGCACTCGATCAGGCCTCCTCTAAGATTGCCACCCGGCCTGAGGTGCGGGAGAGGCTTGTTACCCTGCAGCAGCAGATCGCCGCGCAGCGCGACGTGGTCATGGAGGGGCGGGATATCGGCACGGTCGTCCTGCCTCATGCCACAGTGAAGCTATTCTTAGAGGCGAGCCCCCAGGAGAGGGCGGCGCGGAGAGCGGGCGAACGCGATGGGGCCGAGTTTTCCGCGATACTGACCGATATTATCGCTCGCGACCTGCGGGACAGCACCCGGGCGATCGCCCCCTTGAACCCCGCAATTGATGCGATTATAATCGACACCGATCAAAAGAGCCTCGTCGAGGTCATTTGCGAAGCGATAGACCTAGTCGAGGTGCGATTGGGAGGACATCGATCGAGCGACTGAAGGAATTTCTTGTAAGCAGCCTCTATGCGGTGATCGTTTTCCTTCTCTTCCTGCCGGCCAAGGTGTTGTTCCGCCTGCGGGTTAGCGGGAAGAAGGGGATCGAACCTGATGAAGGGTATATCGTCATTGCCCGGCATCGTAGCTATTGGGATATCCCTATGTTGGCAACGGCGCTTGGACGGCGGAACCGGATTCACTTCATCGCCCGTAAGGGATTGCAAAAGAACCCGCTCTTCAGGCCATTGCTGAAACTGTTCACCACGATGATCGACCGGGATAGCTTCAGCAAGACGGACTTTCGTTCTCTACTGGAGTCGTTCCGGCACGAGCGCCTGATCGGGGTCTTCCCGGAAGGGACGACCAAGCACACGCCCGGCGTCAAAGCGGGAGCGATCCACTTTGCACGGCTCACCGGCAAGAAGCTTCTTCCGGTCAACATCTCTACCCGTGGCCCTTATCCGCCGCGTTACCCGTTTATCTTCCCGAGGATGACGATCTTAATCGGGAAAGCGTTCAGTCTCTCCGAACTCGAAGCAGATCTTGTCTGTGCGGACGGGCGGGCCGGCCAGAACCGGTTGCTCAGCGCTCGGCTGATGGAACGGGTCGATGCTCTCGAATGGGCAAAGGAGGAGATAACAGAAATCCACGCTTGAATATTGCAAGAGCCTGACCCTGAGATGCAAAGGGAAGGGGAAATCCTATAATAGGTGGTTTAAAGTTATGAATGAAATGATCAAGATGGAAGACGCTTTCTCTGAAAGCGACGTTAAGATGTACAGTCGCGGCGATACGATCACCGGGACTGTCGTCCAGGTGAACGAAACCGAGATTCTCGTCGACATCGGATACAAGTCAGAGGGGATCCTGCCGGTCGGCGAGCTCTCCCCCTTTCGCGACGGAGGGAAGGTCGAAGAAGGGGAAGAGATCGAGGTCCTCGTCACCTACATAGATGAAGAGAGGGGGACGGTCTACGCCTCTGAGAAGCAGGCTGAGTACGAGAAGCGGATCGATTTGCTGGACGCGGCCCACCGCGAGGGTGCGGTCGTCGAAGGAGAGGTCGTAAGCGAAGTGAAGAACGCGGGCTACCACGTCAATCTCGATGGAATTCGGGCGTTCCTGCCCGGTTCGCACCTTGGGGCGGACCTCCCGAGTGCGATCGCTGAATTGAAGGGAAAGCGCGTTGCATTCAAGATCCTTGAGCTCTCTCGTCGCGACAAGAACCTGGTCGTCTCTCACAAGGCCTACCTCAAAGAGGAGGCAAAGAGGAAGCGGATGGATCTCTTCGCATCGCTGGAGAAAGACCAGGAGATCGAAGGGACAATCTGCAGTGTCGTCGATTTCGGCCTGTTCGTTGATATCGGCGGGTTTGAGGGACTTGTCCACCGTTCCGAGATCGCCTGGAAGGACCTTCCGGTTCCCCCGAGCACGTACAAGGTAGGGGACAAGGTTACGGTTAAGGTGATCGGCTTTGACAAGGAGAAAGGAAAGGTTTCCCTGTCGATCAAGCGCGTGCGCCCGGATCCGTGGGATGGGATTGCCGAACGCTACCCCGTGGGAGCACAGGCATCCGGGCCGGTGGTGAGCGTCACCGATTTCGGGGCCTTCGTCGAGTTGGAGCAGGATATCGAGGGACTGGTGCACGTCTCCGAGCTCTCTTGGGGGTACCCTGAGAACCCGAAGGAGATAGTCCGCGTGGGTGACGAGGTCAATATCGTCGTCCTTAACTGTGATGAGGATGCTCATCGGATCAGCCTCTCGCTCCGCCGAACGCAACGGGACCCGTGGGAGGACATAGCGGCCAAGTACCCCCAGGGGCAGCACGTCTCCGGCGAGGTGACCAAGATCACCGACTTTGGGGCGTTCGTCAAGTTAGAGAGCGGTGTGGAAGGCCTGGTGCACGTCTCCGAGCTCGATTGGGGGCATGTGGCTCACCCGCGCGACGTACTCAAGGCAGGGGCGCCGGTCGAGGTCAAGGTGCTGAACACCGACTCGAAAGAGCGGCGTATCAGCCTGAGCATCCGCGCGCTGAAGACAGACCCGTGGCGGGAGTTCGTCGAACAGTTTGCGCTTGACGAGATCATTGAAGGTGAGATCTCGGAGATCAAAGACTTCGGCGCTTTTCTCAAGATCACCCCTGATGTCGATGGGTTGATTCATGTCTCCGAGATCAGTGATGAGCGGATCGCCACACCGGGCGATATCCTCTCAGTCGGGGACAAGGTGCAAGCGAAGATCATCGGGATCAACGAGGAGAAGCATCAGGTCCGCCTCAGTATGCGCAGCCTGTTTGGTCCGCCCGAGGTTCCGATCGATCGAGAAGACCGCCCTGTGCGCAAGCCACGACAGAAAAAGCGTGATCGCGACCGGGTCGACCGTACCTTCCTTGACAACGGCGGGCATGAGAGCCTGAGTATGCGAGACCTGTTGGGAAAGGCCGATCTCGACGATCAGTAATTAGGGATGAGAGGCCAAGCCAAAACTACGAATAGAGGAGCATAGAATGAATAAAAGCGAATTCATCGACCGTCTGTCCGATTCCACGAACCTGACTAAGAAGGAAGCGCACAAGCTTCTCAACTCGGCCTTAGACCTCATCCAGGACACCCTAGTACAGGGCGAGGCTGTCAAGCTTGTTGGGTTCGGTAAGTTTGACGTGCGGGCACGCAAGGAGAGCAGTCGCATCAACCCGCAGACGAAGAAACCGATAGAGGTCCCCGCCAAGGTTGTTCCGCTCTTCAAACCTGGGAAAGAACTGAAACAGCAGGTGGAGAAGAACCTTAAGGTGACTGCAAAGGGTGTTGCGCGCAAATAAACCCAAGGATTTTCTCGTCGGATTAATGCTGCGGCCGGCCTCCTCGTATGAGCGAGGCCGGCCGCAATTTTTTGGTACGTATGAGCCTGTTGTGTAAACCCTTTCCACCGCTCGTCCTCAATCCCGGTTGCGAAGCAAGGCCGGAGGCCTCCCTCCTAATTTCAAGCATTTGACCGCCTCGGGGGGTGTAGTAAGTCCCTCTTCGAATACTGCACCCCCCAGGAGC
>JAJOKK010000088.1 GCA_021129875.1 Candidatus Bipolaricaulota bacterium | reverse complement strand
GTAGTAGCCGATTGGGAACTTACTACACCCCCCAAGTACGCAGAGAACGCAGAGAACGCAGAGAGTGGCACAAGATTCTTAATGCTTCATCTCAAGGTTTACGCAACAGGCTCACATGCTAAGGTCAATCCGGCGCAGGCGGTTGGCGTTTGCCACCACGTTGATCGAGGAGACCGCCATCGCCGCCATGCCGATCAGCGGATGAAGCAGGCCGAGCATGGCGATCGGAATGGAGATTGTGTTGTAGAAGAAGGCCCAGAATAGGTTCTGGCGGATCGTCTGGAAGAGACCACGGGAGAGTCTTACCGCCTTTGTCACGGCGGTAAGATCGCCGGCAATGAGGGTGATATCAGCCGCTTCGATCGCTACGTCTGTCCCTGTTCCAATAGCCACCCCTACGTTCGCCGCCTTAAGAGCGGGGGCGTCGTTGATTCCATCCCCGACCATCGCCACTATCTCGCCGCTGGCCTGCAGTCGCTCGATCGTTGCCACCTTCTCTCCCGGCAGCAGCCGGGCGACGACCTGGTCGATCCCGACCGAACGGGCGATGGCGCGGGCGGTCGTCTCGTTATCCCCGGTAAGGATCATCGGAGTGAGGCCAAGCTTGATCAGCGCCGCGATCGCACCAGCAGCGTCCGGTTTCACCCGATCGGCGACCGCGATCGTCCCGCGCAGACCACGACCGACAACACCGACCACGATCACGCTCTTGCTCTCCACTTCGATACGCACAAGTTCATCTTCGATCTCATCGACAGAGAGGCCCTCTTCTGCCAAGAAAGCAGTGGTCCCGATGAGGACCTCCTCGCCGGAGATCAGGCCGCGCACCCCTTTCCCGGGTACCGCAGCGAATTCACCGACCGGTTGCAGATCGAGGCCGCGCGCTTCCGCTTCGCGTACGATCGCCCGGCCGATCGGGTGCTCCGAGCCGACTTCGACACTTGCCGCCAAGCGTAGAAGCTCTTCTTCAGCGCCATCATCAGTGGTAATAAGGTCGGTCACCCCGGGCCGGCCTTCGGTGATCGTCCCGGTCTTGTCGAAGACGATCGTTGTTACTCCTTTCATCGTCTGAATCGCCTCGCCGCTGCGGATGAGGATTCCGTTCTGTGCACCGACTCCGCTTCCGACCATCAGCGCAGTCGGCGTGGCAAGGCCGAGCGCGCACGGACAGGCGATCACAAGAACCGCAATCGCGGCAAACAGGGCGAGAGAGAGCGGGGAGAGGGTCGGATCGACCCAAGGGAGGAACCCACTCGCTGCTTGCGTAATCCGGACGAACTCTGTCGGGAAGACAAGCCAAGCAATCGCAGTGAGCAGTGCGATCCCAAGGACGATCGGCACGAAGACCGCGGTCACCCGATCGGCGAACTCCTGAATCGGAACCTTCGATCCTTGCGCCTCTTCAACCATACGGATCACCTGCGCAAGGAACGTCTCCTCCCCCACGCCGGTGGCGCGGACATGCAGGAGCCCCTCGTTGTTCACCGTCGCACCGATCACCTGGTCACCAGCCGTCCGCCGGATCGGCATTGATTCGCCGGTGACGATCGACTCATCGATGTGGCTCGAGCCTTTCTCGATCATCCCATCGGTCGGAACCTTCTCCCCCGGACGGACGAGCATCAGGTCGCCAGCGACAACCTCATCTATCGGAACCTCCACCTCCGCGCCGTCGCGCAGCACGCGTGCCGTCTTCGCTCCCAGCGAGAGGAGGCGTTTGATCGCCTGCGATGCCCGTCCCTTCGCTATCGCTTCGATGTAGCGGCCGGTGAGATGGAACGCGATGATCATTGCCGCAACCCCGGAAAAATTAAGGAGTCGTGGTCCGAACCCAAGCTCGGCGCTGACAACGATGAATCCGGTGAGATAGGCAGCAGCCGCGCCCAGGCCGATGAGCGTATCCATGGTCGGAGCACGGTGAACCGCCGCTTTAACACCGGAGTAAAGTGTCTGCCGGCCGGCGATGAAGACCGCCGGTGCGGCCAGGATAAGCATCCCCAAGTTGAACAGGAGCGGGCTCGGCCATGCCACCCCGAGGACCATCTTCATGACCATCCACCCCATCGTCGGCACGACAAAGACCCACGCAAGGACCATCCGGCGCCTTGCTTCCGCAAGCTTTTTGCGATCCCGCTCAGCCGGATCCTCACGAGCGATCCTCGCCGCAGAAGACCTGACCGCACCGACTTGGAATCCGGCCTTTTCCACCGCCTGTTTCAAAGTCGCCACCGGCAGCTCGGCCGCCAGTACGACCGTCGCCTCTTCCGTCGTCAGGTTCACCACAACATCTCTCACCTCGGGAAGGCGGGCGAGAGCGTTCTCCACCGCCCGGGAGCAGCTGGCGCAGGTCATCCCCTCAATCTCCAGTCTGACCCGTCTCTCCGGGGATGGAACGAGCAACGTCGCCTTGTATCCGGCATTCGATACCGCAGCGACGAGCGTCGCGGAAGAGACCGAGTCGGCATACTTGATCGTTACCCGCTCGGTCATCAGGTTGACCGCAGCCTCCTTCACCCCAGGGACGCGAGCGAGAGCATTCTCCACCGACTGGGAACAGCCGGCGCAGGTCATCCCCTCGATCCGCAGTTGTATCTCGTTATCGTTTTTCTTTCTCTCCATGAGCACTCCTCTAGCTATCTAAAAGTGTTTCAGGTATTTGAGCGTCTCTAAAAGCTCATCGATCTTAACCTCTCCCTTCCCTGCGACGATCGCCTCGTGTACGCAGTGCTTCATATGTGAGTCGGCAATGGCGTAAGCGACCTTGGAGAGGGAGGCCTGCACCGCTGAGATCTGTTTTAGGATGTCGATGCAGTACTGTTCGTCCTCTACCATCCGCTCCACAGCGGCAAGGTGTCCGAGCGCTGTGCGCAGCCGCTGAACAATGTTCGCCTTCAGATCCGCCTCGTAGGTGAGGCTCCCTTTCTTCGTCATTGCGTCCTCCTTACCCCACCCCGGGTGGGGTGGCCTAAAGCGTACCCGATCTTTGCAGGAGCAGCAAGTGGCGGATTTTCGGCAAAGTTCGATACTCCAGCCGGTTAAGTTGACGGTGATCTGCTCCGTTCAGTGAGAATTCAGCGTAGTCATCCAGCACCGCCGGCAGATGCCATACAGAAATCCCTAGAGCCACGTCACTTCCCGTATTGTGTGAGTCGACAAGCCGGTCCCTATCAAGGTTTACCGAAGCATCCGACCGCTTGACATCGTTACTGCCCGAGGGGAAGATATCGTGTCGATAGAAATCAGACCTCTGAAAATTGGAGATTTTGGGTGAACTAACAGGTCGGGTGAGAGGATCCAAGATGGAGAGCAGATGATCATTACGCTGCGAGTTGAATGTGTCTGGGGGATGTACCTTCAGGAGGAGTGCGTACGCGTCATAGAGATTGAGGACAGTGCGTCGCTTCTGGAGCTTCATACTGCGATTCAGGATAGCGTCGAATTCGACTACGACCATCTGTTTGAGTTCTTTGCTGGACAGAATTATGGACAGCGCAAGTTGCTCTTCGTGGATTCCATTGACTGGGAGTACGAAGCCGAAGTATTGGACAATATTGCTCTTGAAGAAGTCTATCCCTTGCCGAAAAGCCTGAAGCTATATTACCATTTTGATTTCGGCGCTGACTGGTATTTTGAGATCAGGAAGAGCCGTAAGAAACCTGTGCCGCCTGATCCCGCAGTGGAGTACCCTCGCGTTGTCGAGAGCATCGGGCCGGACCCTCCGCAGTACGGTGAATACGACGAGGAATGAGAACCCGAACAACAAATACGACGGTATGGCGAATACGCCGCCTGTCAATTCAACGTTCGGGTGGAACAAGGAACCCGGCGTGAAGCTGAAGACGCACGACAACACGCTGTACGGCAAGAGGATCGTTCTGCACCCGATGATATAGGGTTATTAGCGGGATCTACTCGCGCGGTGGAATGCCTAAGGCCTCTGGTACTCCGAGGAAGACGAGATGTGACTGCGTACTCCCTTCAAGACGTCAAAATACAGGAACTAACTATACGCGGCCGGCAGATCGAAACGGTTCCCGCCGGACATTGTGCGACGGGCGAGGCAGAAACTTGAGTACATCGACTTGGCACCGCACCTAGGCGATCTCAAGGTTCCTCCTGGCTCCGCCAGCTTGGGCGGAGCCAGGAGAGAGAGCACGCCATCTCTATCAACGACCAATGGCGCATCTGCTCCCGTTTCGTCGATGGCGATGCCTACGATGTCGAGGTCACCGACTATCACTAAGATGAGGTGTAACATGAGCATTCCAAACACGGGTAACAGAGAGGTCCAGCCTATCCATCCCGGCGAGATGCTGCGGGAGGATTTCCTGCCCGACTATAAGCTTACAATCTCCGGTCTTGCTGATGCCTTGGGCGTCTCGCGTCAGACAGTCAACGAGCTTGTCCGCGAGCGGCGGGCGGTGAGTCCGGAAATGGCGCTCCGGCTCTCGCGCCTATTCGGCAACTCTCCCGAGTTCTGGCTCAACGCGCAGCGCGCGGTGGATCGATGGGATGCTGCTCAGGCCATCGGGACCGACGTCGAGTGCATCAAGCCCTTGATCGTCAAATAACAACAGCATGCAACGGACGGCGCTATGCATCGTTCGCGGTTCTTTTCACGTCCGGTGATATGGTAAAAGGCACCCGGGTACCGATCCATAAAGTTCTGGACATGAATGCAGTGTCGTGTCAACTTTGTATCGTCGTAAACGATGTTCCTGCTTGTCATTTCGAAAGAGTATGCGACTGAGAAATCTAAGATTTCTCCCTTCGGTCGAAATGACAATTCA
>JAJOKK010000230.1 GCA_021129875.1 Candidatus Bipolaricaulota bacterium | reverse complement strand
ATTTACTATTTACTATTTACTATTTACCATTTCACTCATTACTCCAGCCTCTTGGTCTGCCGGTTCGCTATGTACCTGTCTGCGTGTAGACATGCACAGGCAGGCACAAATTCTGTCTCATGCTGCCGTCAGACATCCCTTTTCCGGCAATGCCCTTGCCTTGTTGACGTCGTCCTTCCGTCCGCTAACGGCGGACCATATTGTTCCAGGGTATACTTGGAACTGCGGCCTGTGCATCATGTCAGGCACACGCGAAGAACCCCGCAGCAAAGATGCGGGACCTTTAAAGACAGACCATTACAGGCCTAAGCGGAGTTGATCCTTATGTTACAGCTTTCTGGAAGGCGTTCTCGATTCCGAGAGAACGGCACACACCTGTCTGCCTTACTCACTCACCAGGCAAGCAAGGTGCGCCGCTACAGAAAGATAAATGTAGCGTCGGGTCTTGTGCTCGATGTTATGGTAGTTATTCCTGATGTAGCTTATATGGTCCGCATAACCAACAGGCCAGTTTGCTCACGACGAACCTTCGCTTTCCGCCCCCCTGCAAGCCAGGGGGTATCCAGCAGAGGATTCTTATGAGCAGCAAGCGAAGAACGATCACGATCCTCGGTCTGGCCGGCAGCCCTCGTTATGGAGGGAACACGGAACTGCTCCTGGACGCGTTTTTAGCCGGCGCTACAGACGCCGGGGGCAAGGTGGAGAAGAGACGCCTCGCCCAACTGTCCATTGCCGGCTGCATCGCCTGCGACCGGTGCCAAGGAACCGGATACTGCATAGTGAAAGACGACTTCCAACCGATCGACGAACGGCTTGTCGCCGCTGATGTGATCGCGCTCGCCGCCCCTCTCTTTTTTGCAAACCTCCCCGCGCAGGTGAAGGCGCTTGTCGATCGCTCCCAGTGTCAGTGGGTGCGAAAGTTTCTCCGTAAAGACCCTCTTCCTGTGTCAACAGCCGGCTACACGCGACGCCGGGGAATATTCCTCTGCGTCGCCGGCGCTATTAATGAAGATTTCAGTGGCGTGATGCGAACGGTAAAGTACTTCTTCGATCTGTACGAGACCGATTTCTGGGCAGATCTCCGCTTTGAGGATATCGTTGCCAAAGGAGCAATCGAAGCACACCCAACGGCACTGCGAACAGCTTTTAATCTGGGAGTACGAGCTGTGCAAGAGAGTGTGTTCCATGATAGCATAGCTGCGTGCGATCACCCGCAGGTGTAGGAGCAGTCGGATTCGCAGGGTTTATAGGGTTCGTAGGGTTCGTAGGGTTCGTAGGGTTCGTAGAGTTCGTAGGGTTCGTGGAGTTCGTAGAGTTCGTGGGGATTGTGTTGCGCGTCATTTACGCGTTATGACACTGTGTCTATTAGTTTACATGGATCGACTACAGACGGGTCGCGGATTTCACAGAGGGCTCGGGGAGGGTACAGTAGCCGATTTGGGACTTACTACACTCCTCCCAAGAACGCGGAGCACACAGAGAGTGGTATTGGAACCTTAATGCTAGACCTCTGCGTTCTCTGCGGTAAAATACTTAAAACTACTTGCTTCGGTTGGGGAATAGGCGGTAGATAGGTTTTAGGCTTTTACTCTAAATTTACTCGAATGGAGTGAGACTATTCCTTCTCTTGCACGAGGTCTGTCTGGCTGTATATGCATTCGTAATCTGGCTGCACAAAGGCTACACTTGTTCGGGCTACAGGGGTGATTGCTATGTGTGGGATCATTGGATATGTGGGGACTGAACCGGTCGCGCCCTTGCTGTTTGCTGGGTTGAAGCGGCTGGAGTACCGGGGCTACGATTCTGCCGGGATTGCCGTCCTGGAAGAAGGGTGGATGACCTTGTTCCGCCGGAAAGGGAAGGTCGAAGAACTGGAGGGAGAGGTCCCGCAACAGCTTACCTCCCGGATCGGGATCGGTCACACTCGCTGGGCAACGCACGGTCCTCCCACCGAGAATAACGCCCACCCGCATCTCGATTGCCAGGGGAAGATCGCGGTGATCCACAACGGAATCATCGAGAACTTTCTCGATCTCAAGGAGCGACTAATTGCCGCCGGGCACCGTTTCCGCTCCCAGACCGATACCGAGGCCCTCGCCCACCTGATAGAGGAGAAGAATGACGGCGATCTGCTTGCAGCAGTCGCTGCGACCGTTGCTGAGGCAAAAGGGGCGTTCGCTCTCGCTGTTCTCTCTGAGGACGACCCAGGGCGCATCATTGTTGCCCGCCGGGGAAGCCCACTTGTGCTGGGGAAAGGGGCGCACGGAACCTTTGCCTGCTCGGACCTCCCCGCAATTGCAGGATGGGCCTCCCACGTGCTTTTCCTCGCCGACGGTGAGCTAGCGGAGTTGACTGAACAGGGGTTCCGGGTTTTCGACCACGCCGGGAACGAGATCGATCGCCCCACTCAGCCGGTGGGGATAGACCCCGTCTCGATACAGCGGGGGGGGTATAAGCATTTTATGCTGAAGGAGATCCACGAGCAGCCGCGTTCAATCGGGGAGACGCTTCGCGAGAAGATAGAGGCGGAAAGATCTGTGATCGACCTCCCCAGCTTGGAGGGGGTAGAGCAGAGTTTCGACCGCGTCTACCTGGTCGCATGCGGAACCGCATATCACTCTGGCCTCGTCGCTGAGTACCTGTGGGAGCGAATCTTATCCGTTCCGGTTCAGGCGGTGATCGCCTCGGAGTTCCGCTTGCGCGAGATGCGGATCACGCCGCGCACTCTTGTCATCGCCGTCTCTCAGTCCGGGGAGACACTCGACACACTGATGGCCGTTCGTCGGGCCAAAGAGAAGGGGGCTACGGTGATCGCCCTTGTCAATTCCCTCAACTCGGCGATCGAACGAGAATCCGATGGAGCGGTCTATACCCGTGCCGGGATCGAAATTGGAGTCGCTGCAACAAAGACGTTCACTTCACAACTTGCCGCCCTTGCCCTCCTCGGCCTCTTCCTCGCTGAGAAGGGTGATGAAATAGATGCACCAAGACTGGCAGAGGAGCTGGACGCCCTCGCCCTCCTCCCCGGCCAGATAGCGCAGCTGTTGGCGAGTGAGGAGGAGATCGTCCTCCTGGCTGAGCGGTTTCACAACGCGAGCGACTGCCTCTTTTTGGCTCGCGGCTCCTTGTATCCGATCGCCCTTGAGGGGGCACTTAAACTGAAGGAGATCTCCTACATCCACGCCGAAGGATACCCAGCCGGGGAGATGAAACACGGCCCGATTGCGCTGATCGATGCACAGATGCCGGTAGTCGTCCTCCTCTCTCACCACATCGCCTACGATAAGGTCATGGCGAACATCCAGGAAGTCAAAGCGCGTAACGGGATCATCATTGCTCTCACCGATCGCCCAGACGATCCGGCCCTCACCGGACTCGCCGACCACATTTTTGCGCTCCCTTTCGCTCACCAGATCTCTCTCCCAATTCTGTACACCGTCCCACTACAGCTTCTCGCCTACCACATCGCTGTCTTCCGGGGGACCGACGTCGACCAGCCACGCAACCTGGCAAAGACTGTCACCGTAGAGTGAAACGTCAGCGGGATCAGTAACGGGCTCTATGCATGTTAGCTTCTAGTGGTCATGGATCGGGGAGATTCTGCCATGAGAGAGACCTGGCTTGAGAAGTTTACGCATCGAAATTCTTGTCTGCCTAGCGCCGACCGCTAAGATAGTTTATCAACAGTTACTCTATCGTCATACTATTGAATCTGCCCCATCTATGCTCTGACCAGAGAGCGCCAGCCTTTATGCACCTCATAATCCATCGTCAACACCCCCTTGCTTCATGCGCATTTTGCGGGAGACAAGTCTAAGCGTTGACATTCCAGTGATTATCTGATAGTCTTGTTACAATGAAAGAGTTCAGATAGCGAAGCTCTAAAAAGAGAATGCAGTATCGTCCGGTTGCTCGATCTTAAGGAGGTATACTATGCAACGCAGACTAAATATCGCGCTGATAGTCATAACAGCTCTTCTCCTCAGCGGCGGTGTGATGGCATCGGCTGAGACGGCTGCTCCGTGTCCGCAGGCAACAGCAGTGATGGAGAGGGTATGGCAAGTCTATGATGGAATTACGTCCTTTTATAGCATGGCTCATAGCAGGTCAATAACCATTAAAGCCAACGAGGTTGAGGAAGAGACAACACTTGTTAGTGTCTCTCGCATGGAGTTATGGTTTGACTATCCTCGCATGCGAATGGATCTGACAACAGAAACAGACATGACAGAAAAAGAAGCCGATGCTTTTCAATTTGCATTCACTGTTGTCTCCGGTTTACAGACGGGATTCAGCTATATGTACCATGATGGCCAATGGAGTAAAACGGAGACGCCTCCAGCAGGAGCAGAAATGGATTCTGGTTTTGGTTTTTTCCTAACTACAGACATGTATCTCTATACTGCGTTGCATGAGGAGGTGCTCGCTGGTCAAGCAGTATGGGTTGTCGAAGGAGAGGGTCTGTACGATAATCCGATATCGGAAGCAACCTGGTGGATCGATCAACAGACTTACTTTATCGTGCAAATGGCGATAGTGCAGGATCTGACGCTGTGCGACATTACAACTAGTGTGAGCACCATCATTCAGTGGAAGGAGTTTACGCCTCATATTGCTATCCCGGATGAGAAGTTCGCTGTGCCGGAAGACGTACCGCTTTGTGAGCCGTTTATGCCGTTTGACCGACCGACCGATCCCTTCCAAGCGCCGGAATTCCGCGCCGTTGACACAACAGGAGAGGAGATCGCGCTCGTTGATCTGCGCGGCAAGGTCGTCTTGCTCAACTTCTGGGCCAGTTGGTGCCGTCCAT
>JAJOKK010000124.1 GCA_021129875.1 Candidatus Bipolaricaulota bacterium | reverse complement strand
ATCGCTGCTGTGAAAAGCTTTGCCATCGTAGAAGCCGCATACGCTCTGGGATTAAGGACGTTGGATCACCGTGACTAATCGCACGAATATAGTCTCTAACTCTTCGCTAACTAGGAAAGTCCAGCTAGTAGAGAAGATGCTGGAGAACGAGTGGCATCTCACGCTGATGCACTGTTACCGTTGTAGTCCGGCTTATTTCGGGTAGAATTAGTCGTTATATGAAACGGATCAGTACGCTGTTGTGGCAATATCGGGGAAGGATCCTTGTCGGCATTATCGCTTTGCTGGGAGTGAATGGGGCCGGCCTGTTGGTTCCGATGGTCATCCGAGAGGCGATCGATCGGCTTGCCCGCGGTGAGGGCGGGCTCCTTTACAGTGGGTTGGCGATCGCCGGTCTGGCGATCGTTGGGGCGGGCTTCCGTTTCCTGTGGCGCTACTTCTTCATCGGCACGGCACGGCGGATCGAACGCAACCTACGAGATCAGCTCTACGGGCATTTTCTGCTCCTTCCTGCATCGTTCTATAACGAGCAAAAGACCGGCGACCTGATGGCCCATGCAACGAACGATATCGATGCGGTCGGCCGCGCATGCGGGTTCGGCCTCCTTACGATCGTCGATCCACTGGTCATGATCCCGGCATCGCTAGCGATCATGTTCGCGATCGACCCGCTCCTGACCCTGTACGTTGTCATCCCCCTTCCCATCCTTACCCTGCTGATGCTCGGGTTCGGAAGGGTTATCCACCGCCGCTTCGAGGCGGTGCAGGAGACCTTCTCCGCAGTGATGGAGAAGGTGCGGGAGAATATCGCCGGAATTAGGGTGATAAAAACGTTCGTTCAGGAGGAGGGAACAGAACGCGACTTCAATACGACAAACCAGATGCTGGTCGATAAAAACATGGCCTTGGTCCGAATATGGGGGCTCTTTGAACCTCTGATCGCACTCCTGAGCGGGGCGACGCTGGCGATTGTATTGTGGGGAGGCGGCAGGGGGGTAATCCGCGGGGATCTCTCCTTGGGAGACTTCGTCGCCTTTGGACAGTACCTGATGATGCTCATCTGGCCAATGATCGCGCTCGGCTGGGCGGTGAACCTGCTGCAACGGGGGCGCGCTTCCCTGGAGCGGATCGATCGCCTCCTCGATGTTGCACCGGAGATCGCCGATCCGCCGGGTCCAGCCTCGCCGGACGGCACGTGGATCGAAATACAGGACCTTACCTTCTTCTACCCAAGCCAGAACGGTGAACGGCCGGCACTTGCCGATATAAACCTTGCCATCGAACCAGGGACAACTCTGGGGGTGGTCGGACTGACCGGGGCGGGAAAGACTACCCTCGTCCATCTGCTCCCTCGTCTCATCGACCCGCCGCCGGGGCGGGTGTTGATCGGCGGGATGGACGTGCGCGATCTCTCCCTTACTGATCTGCGAAGAAAGATCGGATTCGTCCCTCAGGATCCGTTCCTCTTCTCGTCAACAATCCGCGAGAACATTGCCTTTGGAAATCCGGCGGCGACCGGCAGAGAGGTGGAACAGGCGGCCAACCTCGCCGGAATCCACGACGAGATTGTCGCGTTCGCCGACGGCTACGAGGCGATCATCGGAGAACGGGGCATATCCCTCTCCGGCGGGCAGCAGCAGCGTCTGGCGATCGCGCGCGCGTTGCTGCTGGAGCCAGAGATTATCGTTCTGGACGACCCTCTCTCTGCTGTCGATGCGGAGAAGGAAGAGTTCATCCTGAAGAACCTGCGCTCTTGCTTCCGCGGCAAGACGTGCGTTCTTATTGCACACCGCATCTCCGCGGTGATGCACTTAGACCGGATTATCGTTCTTGACAAGGGGCGGATCGTGGGGAGCGGCAGCCATGATGAGCTTCTGTCCACAAGTGAAACCTACCGCCGGATCTGGCGGTTGCAGCAGGCGGAAAAGGAGGCGATGAACGAATGAGTACCCCATTTCACGACGATGAGGTTATGGGAAAGGCGTTCGACGCCCACTTAATGAGGCGGCTCATCCGCTTCCTGGCCCCGTATCGCACCCTGTTCTTCGTCTGTGTGATTCTAACCATGGTCTTGGCCGGAATGCAGCTCCTCATCCCCTACATCACCAAGACGGCGATCGACAACTATATGACCCTTCCTCACAGCATCGTCACGCTCGACGAGCGACCGACAGTGGGAAATCCGCTAGATCTGGCGGACGGGCGCTACCTGGTCGAAACAGGGAACGTTCCCCCGGAGACCCGGCGGGAGTGGGAGGCAACAGGAAAGCTCTCCCCTGAACGCTACCTATTCATCCCCGCGGCGAAGGTCGCCGAACAGGAGGCGATCGCGCAGCACCTTCCCCGGTTCACCGCCGTTCGTGGAGGGTATATCATCAATGAAGAAGGCCTGAGAGCGCTTCCCGCAGCCGATCTTGTCGTTCTGCGCCGCTCGGCGATCGCCGGAATCGTTCATCTGGCCATGGTGTTCATATTCATCCTCATCGCTCGGTTCCTGTTCGGCATCGTCCAAGTATACCTGCTTCAGTACACCGGCCAGCGAGTGATGTACGACATGCGAGGGAATATCTTCGGCCACGTCCTTCGCCTCCCACTCTCCTACTTCGACCGCACGCCGGTCGGCAGGGTCGTCACCCGAACGACGAACGACGTCAACGCGATCAACGAGATGTTCACCTCGATGCTGGTGAACCTATTTCGCGATACGTTCCTCCTCCTCGGGGTAATTGTGATCATGTTCAGCTTCGATTGGCGGCTCGCCCTAGCGGTCCTCGCACTCTTCCCGGTGATCGTCTTGGCTACATGGCAATTCCGAAACAGGGTCCGCGTCGCCTACCGTGAGGTGCGGCGGCAGATCGCTAAACTGAACTCCTACCTACAGGAATCGATCTCCGGAATGCGGATCATCCAAGTCTTTGTGCAGGAGCGAAAAGCGAACGCGCGTTTTGCGGAGATAAACCGTGACACATACCGGGCCAACATGCACCAGCTGGTCACCTTCGCCATCTTCCGGCCGCTGATGAGCCTGCTCGGCTCGTTCGCCATCGCGCTCGTCATCTGGTACGGCGGGCTGAACGTCCTGCGCGGCGGACTGTCGCTAGGTGCATTGACCGCGTTCATCCAGTACGTAGGGATGCTCTTCGAGCCGATCCTCCGCCTGTCAGAGGGGTATAACGTCCTCCAGGCAGCGATGGCCTCGGCCGAGCGGATCTTCCTCCTCCTCGATGAGAAGCAGGAAGACCGCGGCACCGGCAAGACGATCTCGCCGTTCCACGGAAGGATTGAGTTCCGCGATGTCTGGTTTGCCTACAACAAGGACGAATGGATCCTCAAAGGGGTATCGTTCACCGCGGCCCCGGGCGAACAGATTGCGATCGTCGGCCCGACCGGCGAAGGGAAGACGACGATCATCCGACTGCTGTTACGGATGTACCCGTTCCAGAAGGGCGAGATACTCCTCGACGGCGTTCCGATCGAACAGCTCGACATCTCCTACCTCCGCTCGCAAATGGCAGTCGTATTACAGGATGTCTTCCTCTTCTCCGGGGATATCATGGACAACATCCGACTGCACGCCGATATATCCGAGGAAGAAGCGATCGCCGCCGCGCGGTTCGTCAGCGCTGATTTTGTGGAAGAACTCCCAAACGGGTACAAGACCAAGGTGGAGGAACGCGGGGTCACTCTCTCCTATGGCGAGCGCCAGCTCCTGTCGTTCGCCCGCGCCGTAGCGTTCAAACCGCGGGTGTTGGTCCTCGACGAGGCGACAGCGAGCATCGACTCGCAGACTGAGAACCTGATCCAAAAGTCGCTTCTCAAGATTATGAAGGGGAGGACCTCGATCGTCATCGCCCATCGCCTCTCCACCATCCGCGAGGCGGACAAGATCATCGTCCTGCATAAGGGCAAGGTCTTCGAGTCGGGGACACACCAAGATCTCCTCGCGCAAAACGGACTGTACGCCGCCCTGCACGCTCTTCAGTTCGCTTAATCCCGATTCCAGAAATCGCAATAGAGCGGTAAACCCCGCAAGCGGAAGCGGGGTTTGCCCATGGTTATAAGCTGCTGTTGTTACCGAACCCCTATCGATCTGCGTTTAGTGGGGCTATCTTGAAAGCATAGGAATTTCAACTGCTATTCCGCCTCGCAACATGCAAGGAAACTTCCATAAATCCGAATGAAAATTTGGTATCTCGTAAAGACGCAGAGAACAGCGGAAGAAGGAAAAACAGACTGGTGTAAAACTGAGTTTTCTTAGTGACCTTTACCCCTACCTGTGTCGCTGAGGCAGACAGGGCTTGAGTTAAGAGTAGCGAGCCCCCCGTACGCGCTTAATGTTTTGGTTACTGAAGACCCCCTAAGCGTTGAACTATCGGATGGCCGAAGCATATCGGCGCCTACTGATTGGTATCCCCGGCTCATCCATGGATCTCATAGCGAGCGGAATAATTGGCGGTTGATTGGTCGAGGGGAAGGAATTAATTGGCCAGACCTGGATGAGGACATCAGCGTTGAGGGATTACTGGCAGGCAAACCATCAGGGGAAAGTCAGAAGTCTTTCAAAGAATGGTTAACTACCCGCGAGAGTTGACCAACAAAGCGCTGTTAGACGCTATTCCAGCTACTCTCCATAGAACACGGGGTCTTCTTTCTTGGTATTCCTGACTCAGCAATACTTGGCAAGGAGTCATGGGGCAGACCTTCATTCCTAGGATTTTTGAGATTTCATCGTCTCATAGACGCGTTTCGCAATGCCGCTGATCGTTGAGTGCAACAACCCGATAAATATGGGGCACCATACTTATCTCCGGCCTGCTTTGCGCTGTGCC
>JAJOKK010000031.1 GCA_021129875.1 Candidatus Bipolaricaulota bacterium | reverse complement strand
GGTTGCTGTCGCAGATCAGGGTGGAGAAGCCCCTCTCAAACGCAACCGCCCCAATGCCACGAACGATGCGGGAGAAGAAGGAGTTGGAGATATCTGGAAGAAGGATGCCGATTACTCTGGTTTGCTGTCGGCGGAGCGTCTGCGCTGCTTTGACCGGAACGTAGTCCAGTTCTTCGATCGCCAGCAGAACACGCTCTTTAGTCTCCAGTCGCATGTGGTCTGCGTCGTGCCCGTTCAATACACGGGAGACAGTGCTCGGTGAGACCCCGGCTTGTGCGGCTACTTCTCGAATGGTCGCTTTTTTTCCCATAGTAAATCGTTTTCCGAAATCGTTACCCCAACGTAGCACAACTCGACCAAAATGTCAAGAGGAAGAGACAATCATCCGGTGCGATCGTACCGACGCCGGGCGCATAGAACCTCGATTGATGCCTGCCTAACTGAAAAAACGGTAATGGTCTATGGGGCGGAAAGCTCGCTTCAGGGATCGAAGATCAGCGGATCGGCGTCTGCACCGATCGCAAGGACCTCCTTTAGCGTTGTCGCAGCTCTGCTGAGCTGATCACTCGTCTCCTCCCTTCTCAGCTTGCCGCAAGGCGGGAAAAGAGGTATAAAACTACCTATGTGGGAATTGACTGTTCTGTTTATAGCTGGGGCTTATGTCGGCTGGAATATCGGGGCGAACGATGCTGGCAATTGTATCGGGACGACTGTTGGGTCCGGTCTTCTTTCCTATCGGAAGGCGATCATCCTCGTCGGTGTTTTTGTGATCCTCGGCGCCCTCTTGCAGGGACACGGTGTGCTGGAGACGATCGGTAGAGGGGTTGTAACGACTGAGATGCCGGTTGTCGCTATCCTCACTGCTCTCTTTGCCTCTGGCCTGTTCGTCACGCTGGCAACTTTCTTCAAGCTCCCGGTCTCCACTTCGCAAGCGATCGTCGGCGGGATTGCCGGTGTCGGCTTGGCTACCGGGGCGGAGGTGGATCTATCCACGGTTCTGACGATCGCCCAGGTCTGGGTGATCTGCCCGATCCTCACCGGGATCATCGCCTTCCTCCTCTATCACCTGGTCGCCTTCCCTTTGAGGCGGATCAGGAACTCCGAACGGGTGGACCGCATCCTCAAGATCCTCCTCATCGGGAGCTCCTGCTACGTTGCGTTCGCCCTCGGGGCGAACAACCTTGGAAACGCTGTCGGTCCGATCGCCAATCTCGGTATAGACTCTATCTGGCTGAACGTAATGGGCGCTGTTGCTCTGGCTCTTGGCGCGCTGACCTTCGGGCACCGGGTTGCGGAGACTGTGGGCGGCGGGATCACCGCACTCGATCCGTTGAGCGCTTTCGCCGCACAAGCGTCAGCGGCGGTCGCCATCCACTTCTTCTCACTGTTGGCGATCCCTGTGTCGACTTCGCAGGCGGTCGTCGGAGCGCTGGTAGGGGTGGGTCTTGTGAAGGGGATGCGAGCGGTCAATCGGCGGAAGGTGATCGAGATCGTCGCCGGGTGGGTGGCGACCCCGCTGACGGCCGGCCTCTTCTCCTTCGGCCTCTACAGGCTCATTATGCTCGTCTGGTGACCGCTCAGAACCTTCGCTGAACGATCATCATATCGATACGGTCGGAGAGGTCTTCGGCGCGATCGGAAATTTCAACCAGTACCTCCACCAATCCCCGCACCTGGATCTTCTCCGCCAGAGCCAGATCCATCTTGAACAGCTGTTTGATCGTGGCGCGTTCCAGCTGGTCTACCTCCCCCTCTTTCATCTCGATCGCCGCAGTGTGCTCGAGTGCTCTGGGCATATCGTGAAAGAGCAGGTGAAGCGCTTGTCCGACCTCAACTACGATCTCGGCCGTCTTCTCCGCGATCTCGCGCAGCCCCGGCTTGACTTCCGCAGGGATCCTCACCCGCTGCAATAGCAGATAATCGAGGACCGCCTCTCCGGCATTGGCGAGCTTGTCCACCTCCTCGATCACCTCCAATATGTCGCGCCGTGCCGGGGCGAGAAGAGCTCCGCCCAACAGCGCGGTCTCCACCTTGCGCCGTACGTCATCGGCGCGTGCCTCTGCGCGGTGGGTCCTCAGGGCGAGCCGATCCGCTTCCTCCGTATCGCCGTCGTCAATGTAGGCGGTCAGCGATCCCTGGAAACAGGAAAGACTCTCCTCTACGCATTTGAAATGTTCTAAAACAAGCGTTCCAATTTTTTTCTGATTTTTCCAGAAGGCCATTCGTTTCCCCCTCTTTTCTAGTCCAAGTCTTCCAGCTTAACCGTCCCGCTCATCGCGGTCAAACCGCAGATGGATGCACTCGCCGGCGGTGATGGCATGACTGCCCTCATCCGTCTCGATAAGGAGCCGGCCGGATCGATCTATCCCCGTCGCCTTCCCGCAGATAACCTTTAGGTCCTTGGCGGTCGCTAATTCGATCCGCACTTTGCGGCCGATCGTCGCTGAGAGTGCGCAGTATTTTTCCAGGATCCCTTCGGCGTAAACAGAATCCAGATTGTCGAGGATCGAACGCAGCAGTGTATCGCGGGTGATAGACCCTCTCGCCTCCGCCCATACGCAGGTCGCCGTCGGCAGGGGTGCCTGTTCGATATTCACTCCGATCCCTACAATTGCGCACCGATCGATAACCTCGATGAGTATCCCGGCGATCTTCCGCTCCGCCACCAGGACGTCGTTCGGCCATTTGAGCCGCGCACAGAGACCTAACTCGCCCAACGCCTGTGCCAGGGCCACCCCGGCGAGGAACGGGAGCAGCGGATCCGGCGTTAGGATGAACGATGCGTACAGCCCTCCGCAAGGGGAGAGCCAGGTGCGTCCGTGCCGTCCCCGACCACGTTGCTGCTCTGTGGCAACGATAACGGTCCCCATTGTCGCCCGTACGCCGGAGGTGACAAGCTCACGGGCCAGATCCTGGGTCGATAGAACACGATCGTAGCAAAGGATGCGCGCCTTCACAGAACGACCATCCGTTCCAATAAGGCCAGTGTCTCTAGCAAAAACCTATCCGCTTTCACTGGATTGCAATCACAGATGTGCTCCCTCCATACGAAACCCTCCATCGAGATCTCCGAGCATCCTTGAGCACTTCTCCTGTGTGAGCGCGCGATACATCCCGGTCGCCATAAGCAGGATGAGATCATCGCCCTCACTTTAGAGGCGAAATAGGCTCATTCATCTTCGCTTTGGCCGAGGCGACTTTGCGTCTTATTCGATCCTTGGCCCCCTGCCGGTCGTCGATCTTGATCGCGATCGACACCCGGTTTGACTGTTCGAGCATCCGATCGCGACAGGCCTTGATCACGCTCATCACCTCGTCCCAGTCCCCCTCGAGGTTCGTCCCCATGGAGTGATGTTCGTAGGGAAGGCCGCTCTCCTCGATGATCTTGAATGCATCGGCGACGAAAGAGCTCAGCGACTCACCTTCCCCGATCGGAAAGATTGCGAAATCGACGATCATCTTATTCTCCTGCTTATGGCCAATAGCGAAGCTCCCGGTCTTGCTGAATTCCCTCTCCTTTAATGGTTATCGTGCGTGCGACCGGATCGAGGGTGACCTGCGCCCACGAGGGCGGGGTCCCCTCTCCGTCGATGAGCATCTCTACCAGCGGGGCAAAGGTGATGTAGTGGATCCCATCGATCAACGAATAGGCGTTCGCGTGTTCGTGCCCCTGGAAGACGGCGATCACCACCCCGGAGTCGCGCAGGACCGCTTGCACTTCTTTGTTGTTCAGGATCTCCGGGCCGCCAGCGAAGAGGTCGAAGTCGACATCGAGCCGTTGATGAATGCAGACGATCGTCGGCTTGTCTGTCGCAGCGAGGATCTCGGCTAACCAAGCGAGCTGCGGTTGCGGGATGAATCCGCGTACGCCTACGTAGATGTGGGCATGATCATCCCCTTCTTCATCGTACTGAGCGTCGAGGACTACAAAGAGGTAGCCCCGGGCAGCGAAGCTATAGTAGGTGCTCGTGATGTTAACCCGCTCCAGGTACTCCTCTTTGCTAAGATTGAAGACGTCATGGTTCCCGAGGACGTGGTAGCGCGGCCCGTCGAAGCGGGCGTAGATCGCTTCTGCCGCTTCCAGGATTTGCGGGATGCGATACGGGTCTCCGGGATCCACACCGAGAACGGCCCACCCGTTGACAAAATCCCCGAGTTCGATCACCAGATCGGCAGGCCAGGCGTTCATCGCGGTAACGAATGCAAAGAGACGCTCCGCGTAGCCGGTCATCACCTTCCCCTCCGCCGGGGAGTCGAGATCATGGGCGTGGATATCGGTGACAATCCCTATACGAAGTGGCTCACTCGCCATATCGCCATCGGCAAGGATCACTACGCCGATGCTTACAACCAGAAACAAGCTCACTAGTAAGCTCAGTAGCAAGCTCACCCGCAGGCTCACCAGCAAGCTCACAAAGAAAGGTCTGCGTCGCACTTTGCTCCTCCTTGGGGCGAAAGGTCTGCCTTAGAGTAGCGCGGCGGGCACGGATCGACAAGGGCTGAATCTCGGGGGTCTTTATGCTTGCGATTTCGCGCCATCGCGTGAATCGGGAGGCAGGGGCACGCGAAGACACGAAGGGAGCACCATCCCGGGGACACGAGAACAGTAACAACGCGGAACCACGAATAGACGCGAATGAACGCGAATAACTGCCATAGGCTGTTCTTTGTTCGCGAGTTTCCGGGGTGCTTTATTCTTGGCTCTATTCGCGTTAGCTGTTGGTGGGTATAGGTCGAGAGCCTTCTATCGCAGTTAGGAGCCAAGTTTGAGGAGGTTGCTCGTTGGACGCCTTGTCTAACCAGCGATCACTTTACCGCAGAGACCGCGGA
>JAJOKK010000042.1:2168-4918 GCA_021129875.1 Candidatus Bipolaricaulota bacterium | reverse complement strand
CGCGACACGGCTAGTCGCTTATACGAACTGGCATACATACGTAGAGGACCCCCTCGTCTAGCGGGTCGATCACCCCTCCAGACGGTTCGATCAGCCCGGCCTTCTGCGCGGTGGAGAGCCAGAGGGTGATCTCTGCTGAATTCATCCTCTTGAGGGCATCGATGAGATATCCGGCCTTGAATACGATCTCAATCGCACCTGTGGGGACCGCCTTCACCCGTACTCGCTCCTCGGCTTCTCCCTTATCCTTGGAAGAGGAGTTGATGCGCACTGCGCTCTCCTCTTGGGTCGCACGCAGGGTTATTGCGCCGGACTCCTTCGCTGCGGTGATCTCGATCCGCTGCAGCGTGGAGAGCAAGGCGAGGCGGTCAAAAGCGAGGGCTAGTGTGTTCTCTTTGGGAATCACTTGATCAAAGTCGGGAAACTCCTCGGCGATCGTCTTGGCGACGAACGTCACCCCGCCTGTTTGGAAGAAGAGTTGTCCACTCCCCTGGTAGATATCGACCGTCGCCGATCCTATTTGCGAGAGGACCCGGTCGAGGTCGGTCAGTATGCCTGCTTCGATCAGGAACTCATTTTCTTCGACGATCTCCGCCGCAGCGATCGTCTTTAAGGCCAGCCGGTAACCGTTCGTCGACACCATCTTCGCAGAGTTGTTCTTTAAGACAATGTCGACCCCGGTCAGCGCAAGACGTGTTGTCTCGCTCGCTTTCAGGGTGGCGAAGATCGTCTGTTCGAGCCCGTGGTGAAATTGGTCCACGTTCAAGGTAGCGATTCTCGTCGGCGGGAGTGCGGCGATCTCCGGGTAGTCCTCAACCGGGAGGGTCGGCAGGTCGAACAACGCCTCCCCACACCGCAGCTTGACCGCTGTACCGTCTGCAGCATCGGTCTTCAGGCTGATCCGGTCGTCCTCGGGGAGGTGAGCGGCGATCTGGGAGAGGACGGCGCCGTTCAACACGACCGTCTCATCGCCCGCCCGGTTATCGACCGGAATCTCACATCGGACCGCTCTCTCAAGATCGGTCGTATAGAGTCGCAGCCTGTTCTGCTCAATATCCATCCTCAACCCGGAGAGGATCGGCATACTGCTACGGGTGCCTAAGGCGTAACTGGCGAGCTTGACGCCGAAGACCAGGTCATCCTTCATGCATACGAAATCCATCTTCTTCCCCCTTAGCCATGTTATCAGTGGTATCCGGTTTGCGCTTCACGCCGACTGATGATACACGATCGGCGGACGATCGGGCAAAACTATTAACCGTCCAGAACACGGACGACCTTCTCTGCTATCTCTTCGACGGAAAGGGCACCGTTGATGCGGTGAACGTGCGGATCGTCACGGGTCAGCTCGATGTACCCCTCACGGACCCGCCGGTAGAAGGCGAGGTCCTCCTGTTCGATGCGATCGCCATCTCCGCGCTTGCGCATCAGCGCTGTCTTCGGATCAAGATCGATCAGGAAGGTGAGATCCGGCTGCCGTCCTACTGCAGCTGCCTCATTCAACCGCTCGATCAGATCGAGATCGATCCTTCGTCCATACCCCTGATAGGCGAGGCTGGAAAGGCGGAAGCGGCTGCAGAGGACGACATCCCCCGCTGCCAGCGACGGCTCGATCACCTCAGCCGACAGTTGGGCGCGACAGGTGATGAACAGGAGGAGTTCGGAGAGCGGCAGGAGTTCAGTATTCTCAGTCGAGAGGATCTCCTTACGCACCTTCTCCCCCAGATGTGTCCCCCCGGGTTCGCGGGTGGTTGTCACCTGAAGATTCGCCCGTTGTAGCCTCTCGGCGAGGAGGCGCACCTGCGTTGTCTTGCCGGTGAAATCGAGTCCCTCAAAGACGATCAAGCGGCTGCGAAGTTCGATCCGCCTCACCCCCGAAGAACATGTGAAAAACGAGCAGTCCGGCTCCGATACTTATGGCAAAATCGGCCAAGTTATTGACGAAGAGTCCGTGCACCTCGAAGTAATCGAGCACATGCCCGAAGAGGATGCGATCGATCAGGTTCCCGGCCGCCCCTCCTAGAATTAGGGCAAGTCCTGTATTCACCATCCGGCTATGAGAGCGGGCGGTGAGGAGGAGGAAGACTATCACCGCAATAGCGACAAAAGCAACGACTATAAAGACCTCCCCAGCCTCGGGGAAGATCCCAAACGCCCCTCCGGGGTTGTGGACCCGTGTTAGGCGGAAGATCCGGCCAAGGAGCGGACGCGATTCGTGGAGCACAAGGTTCTCTTCCACCCAGAATTTAATGAGGCGGTCGAGGCCGACGATGAAGAAGGCAATGAGGAAGTAGAGGCGTCTATTCATACCTGTATAGCCTATCCGCGACGGCTGATCCCGTCAAGGACCGAATGGCTCCCGCTACAGCAGCGCGAGCGAAAACCACGCAGGGTCACGCACCGTTTTCCGAAGCGCGGGCCGCGTGTACGATCTCGAAAGGGGCCGGGCCGGTTGCACCTTGTCTGTGTTGCGACCGACTTACGAGAGTTAGCGGGTATATGGACTGGCCAACCTGCGCTTGCCCGTAGTTCTCGTACAGCTTCTCCATTAGCAGCCATCAGCAACGATAGGTTCCCGGCAGTCAGATGCATCCGGACCTGGGCTTGCCCGAAGAGCCGGCTGTACAGCCGGCTAAACTGAAAGTGCATGACAGGCTGTTGCGCAAACCCTCTTCTCCTTGCAGAACAGAAGCTTCCACCGTCTCGGGGGGTGTAGTAGCCGATTGGGGACTTACTACACCCCCCGATGC
>JAJOKK010000042.1:0-2158 GCA_021129875.1 Candidatus Bipolaricaulota bacterium | reverse complement strand
CCTTGCTTCGCAACCGGGATTGAAGACGAGCGGTGGAAAGGGTTTACGCAACAGTCTGATGAGTTATTCAGATAGTAGCACAAGGAGTGAAGCCGTGCGCGAAATCACCGAATAAGCGAAAGAATGCTGATTACCCTCCGGTGATCGTATAGACCAGCGTAAGACCGTAATCGCCTTCCCGGTGGGATTCCCCATCTAGCTCTACCCTGTAGTCGATCGTCAGTCGGTGACGGCCGGCCACCCCGGACGCCAGTAGTTGATCGAACTGGGTGATGACGAAGAAGGGAGCGCCGTTGGCACGGAGGGAGAAGGCAGAGAGATGTTTGACAAAGGTCCCGTCGTCGCTCCTCCCCATATCCGCCTCGACGGCGCGCACGCTCACTGTCCACGGAATGTTGCTCGCTGCGATAAGAGTCAGTGCCCCTTCCACTTCGATAAACCCAACGGCGAAGTCGGATTCGGTCGGCTGGCGGAGGGCGTGATGATTGACAACGCGCGTGCCGGAACCAGCGGCACCGTCAATAGTGAGAGATTGAAACGGGAGGATCCTCCAGCTCACTTCGACCGTTGCTGTGGCGCTCGTCTCAGCGTAGAGGGCTGAGCCGGTAAGAAGGGCGAGTGCAAGAACGCTCAGGAGAAAGATTACGCATCGACATAGTTTCATCTTCTCTTCGGTAGCCCGGCTGCCAATCTCAGGCCCGTGGCTTTGCGTCCCCCGCTTTTCTTCGCGAGGTTTGCCCTTTTCGGATCCGAAGCTTCACCTCCTGTTGCTAGACGGATAACCCGATGCTTTTATTGTACCTAGCAGGAAGCAGTATCAGACATATACGATGTGTAATATAATTGCAACACCTGTACAAGCTAGTAGTAGACCGTTCTTGTGCGGTGTCGCGGTCCACTCGTCTTGTAAAACCGATCTTGTCCGCGGTTCCACAGGAGGTAATCAAGGAGCATATCGTTGATTGTGCGGCCGGAGGCGCGAAGTTCCTCGGTCACCTGGGTCACAGCGTGGAGTGCACAGGCCCGGATCTCCACCTCCTCGGCCGATCCGGCGGCGATCAGTTCTCCCCGATCGATCCGGCGAGCAAGATCATCGGCATAGAGAAGCACCCTATCGATACGCAGGACGTGCGGCACGAGGTTGTCGGCGAAGATCGTTAACCTGTCCAGATCGTGAAACTCGCCCGGCCCTGCCCCGCCGAAGGCGAGCGCAAGGTCGGAGGCCATCAGTTGGGCGCGCTTGTAGAGCGGAACCTCAAACCCATGGTAGTCTGCAACATCGTTGAAGCATGGCATCTCGCTCAGAGAGAGCACAAGCCGTTCTGCAGACGAGCCCGCCTCCTCGATCAAACAGGCAAAACTACCGGAAAACCGGTCGAGGAGGAAACGGCCGAGGTCGTTCAATGCCCCGGCAAAGAGTTCCATCAGCTCGCAGAGAGGGTGGTTGGAGAGATCCTGCGAGAAGATTTGTGCGCAGTCGGAGGCGTCCAGTTCGGCCAGCGCATGCGCGGAGAGAGGGCCGTGTTTCTTGTACCGCTCGGTGAGAGAGGAAGCGATGGTGAAGTAGCCGGACATACCCGGGCGCTTTCGAAGGTGTGGGAAGTACCCCGATCCAAAATTGATCGTGTCGAGAACGACGATGAAGGATAGGCTCTCCTCCCCATATCCGATGTGGTGATGAACCGGGTCGATCACCGGCCTTTCCACCTCCTCCAAGGGGAGCGACGCGGCATAAGGAGCGAGGCGATCATGATCGATGGATACCTGCGTCGCTTGCTCAGCGACCCGCTGGCATGCCTGCCGCACCTGTTCAAATAAGTCCATCCCCGCCTCCTTTCAGACCGGTTGTCCACACTCCGCGTTTACCTGACCGGACTATTCTATCTTACACACTGGCGGACCGGTAGCTCCGGGACGATAAAGCAACAGAAAATCAAGAAGGCAAAGATCCGAAGCCACCACTGTTAACCGCGAATTGAGATCAGTCTGAACCTGTTGCGTAAACCCCTCCTACTGCTCGTCTTCAAACTCGGTTGCGAAGCAATGCCGTTTGTCTGCCAGCCAGGGAGGCCAACCCGTAGCTTCAAGCATTTTTGCCGCCTCGCCCGACTTTACCGCGAATGGGGTGTCGCAGCGACCATCTGTCCACAATGCAGGG
>JAJOKK010000169.1 GCA_021129875.1 Candidatus Bipolaricaulota bacterium | reverse complement strand
AGTGATGAGTAATGAGTGAAGAGGGATGTTCTCTGTTCTCTATTCTCTGTTCTCTGATCTGTGTGTATATCCGTGCCAATTCGTGGTTCTATGCTGGATGATCACGACGGGTAAGGCATCCTTACCGCGGAAGACTGCGTGCACTAGAAAAAGAGTCAGGCAATAGGGGATGACAGTGTTTGTGTCTGCCCTCTACCTTGCAGCGATCAACAGGTCCTCTGTCTTGATGGAGAGAAGCCGTACTCGACAACCGCATGCCGATCGGCTATACCTACGCTATCGTGAACAAGGTGACGATCTATACCGATGGTGCGTGTAGCGGAAATCCCGGCCCGGGCGGCTGGGGTGCTGTCCTCCTCTCCGGCGAGCATCGCAAGGAGATCTCCGGCGGCGAGGAGGCGACGACGAATAACCGGATGGAGCTTAAGGCAGCGATCGAGGCGCTGATAGCGCTGCGATCGCCGTCACAGGTCGATCTGTTCACCGATTCGATCTACGTGAAGAAAGGGATCAGCGAGTGGATCGTTGCTTGGAAGCGCAACGGCTGGAAGAGGCGGAGCGGAAAACGCTTCGTCCCGGTGAAGAACGTGGACCTGTGGCGCGAGCTCGATCGGTTGGTCGCCCACCATGACGTGACCTTCCACTGGGTGGAGGGGCATGCCGGGGATGAAGAGAACGAACGCTGCGACGAACTCGCCCGTCGGGCGATCCCAAAAAAAGGAATAAAGAAAAATGGCTGAAGTCTACATAACCTGTCGGGTCTTCGAAGAGGAGATCGAGCGGTTGCGCGCTGCTGGACATACAGTCGAGATGCGCGATCACCCCGGTCCGATCTGCCATGCGGAACTGCTAACGAAGATCGCCGCTGCCGAAGCGCTCATCTGCCTCTTGTCCGAGCGGATCGACGCCGAAGTGATCGCAGCTGCAGCAAGCCTGAAGATCATCGCCAACCTCGGGGTCGGCTACGACAATATCGACGTTGAAGGAGCGCACGCCGCCGGGGTTATCGTCACTAACACACCCGGCGCCCTCACCGAGACGACTGCCGATCTCGCGTTCGCCCTCCTCCTTGCCGCAGCGCGCCGGGTTGTCGAAGGGGACCGATTTGTCCGTGCGGGAGATTTTCTTGGCTGGGAGCTGGTCGGATCACAGCTCGGCCTAGAAGTCTACGGAAAGAGACTGGGGATCGTGGGGATGGGAAAGATCGGTACAGCTGTCGCCCGCCGCGGGCGGCTGGGATTTGGGATGAAGATCCTCTACCACAACCGGCGACGGAACGAAGAAGGCGAAAAGGAGCTTGCCGCGGTGCACGTTCCCTTGGAGAAGCTCCTCGAGGAGAGCGACTTCATTTGCGTGCACACGCCCCTCACCCCGCAGACGCGACATCTGTTCGATCGACAGGCATTCGCGCGGATGAAAGATTCAGCGATCCTGGTGAACGTAGCCCGCGGACCGGTCGTCGACGAGGAAGCGCTGGTCCAGGCGCTGGCAACAGGGGAGATCGCCGGTGCGGGGATTGATGTCTACGAAGAGGAGCCGGCAGTCCATCCCGGTCTCGTCGGCTTGCAGGAACGGGTCGTCCTCTCCCCGCACCTGGGGAGCGCCACGGTAGCAACCCGCCGAGCCATGGCTAAGATCGCGGTCGATAACGTCCTGAGCGTCCTTGCCGGTGCACCACCGCTCAACCCGGTCGCTTAAAATGGTCTATGCTAGAGTCGAAAAATACGGAGAAACCCCGAAGATGAACGAGACCGAGGGATTGTTGTTCTCTCTCTCCGCGTCTTCGCGTGCCCCTGCTTCCCTACTCACGCGAAGACGCGAATAAAGCCCTTAACCCCACGAACTCTACAAACCCAATCACCCCCACTCGCAACAGCGTGGAGATTTTAAGGGAAGCAGCCGAGCTGACAGCCTGAGATGTGTAGCCCCAATGCTTCGATCGCGTCCGCGACGTCGCGCTTGGCGACGGTCTGGGCAGCGGCGATCTCCCAAGCGGCTATGCAGGGGACCTTGCCGACGACGAGTCGACTCTTTATCGCCTCTGCTAACGCGGCTGATGCCTGCACGGCCGGTTTCACACCCCGCTGCTTCCCGCGGGTATCTCGACCGAACAGGCCGAGTTGACAGCGTGATATCCGGATTCCGATTTGGTCCACCTCTTTACCGACAGCGTACGGGGTAAGACCGTGCTCATTTGCAACGGTGAACGCTTGTGCACACGGGAGCTTCCCGTTGACCAGCGCAGCACGGAGAGTTTCTTCCAGTCCCTGCATAAGTTCCTACTCCTGGTGAACGTTTGCGTTTTTTCGTTTCGATCTTTCGCTTGCTGTCGCGCCCTGTTGCTGTAAAACTAGATTGGAAGGGCGATCAGGATCGAGTACCATCCGCGGACAATAACAAGGCATGAAAAGGAACCTATGCTCATCTGGATTGGATTTGGTCTTGCTGTTCTCGTTCTCCTCGTCGTCTCCCGGCGAAGTCTGCCGCTGGGGATGGCCGTAGCAGCAGCTGTTCTTGCCCTCTTCACCCTCTCCCCTCCCCAGATGGGGGAGGCGCTCGTCGCAACCTTCCTCAACCCGTCAATCCTTCTCCTTGCTTTTGTCGTCGGGTTGATCCCGATGATCGGTGGTGTGCTCGAGGTCTCTGGCCGGATGGACCGGCTGGTGGCGAACATGCGAATCGGCCGTAAGCCGTTCCTCGCCCTCTCGCCCGCGCTCCTGGGGCTGCTCCCAATGCCGGGGGGCGCCCTCCTCTCCGCCCCGCTCGTCGAGCGAGGGGCGGGGGAGACCCCGGCGGCGATCAAGGCGGCGGCGAACGTGTGGTTCCGTCATCTTCTCCTGCTCGTCTACCCTCTTGGCTCGGCCCTGATCGCTTCGGCGAAGATCGCTTCCCTTGACATCTATTACGTGATCCCCTTCCTTGCCCCGGCCTTCCTTCTCATGTTCCTGCTCGGCTACTTCCTTCTCTTGCGACGGGTCAGCGGGAGGGTGGGGCACTTAGGTCGTTTCTCCCCTGCCGGACTGCTCGTCCCACTCGCCATCATCCTGGGCGCACCTGTGCTCGACCTTACGGTGAAGTTCGTCTTCTCACTCCCTTATCCAGAGATCGGAACGGCGGTCGGCGTTACGGCAAGTTTCCTCGCGGCGGTGATCGTCGGACGGGTCGGGCGGGCCGATCTCGTCTTAATTGCCCGTAAGATGCGACCGTGGAAGTTCTCTCTGATCATCCTTGCCATGTTCGCCTTCTTAAACGTGTTCACCAGTTCGGGAGCGCCGGAGAAGCTCGCCGCGCTCGCGCTTCCAGCGGTGATCCTGTGCGTGGTGATCGGATTTGTACTCGGAGTCATCACCGGCCGTATTCAGGCACCGACTTCAATCATAATCCCCATCTTCCTCTCCACCTACGGGGAGATCTCCGCCGCTGCGTTCGCCGTGACCTTCTTCTCCGTCTTCCTCGGCTACATCGTCAGTCCGATCCACCCATGCGTCCCGATATCACTGGAGTATTTCTCCACATCGATGCCAGCGTTCCTACGTAAGATGGCCGTGCCGGTCGCGGTCGCAGCGCTCATCAACCTAGGCGTTGCGTTCCTCGTCCTGTGAGTGGACTCGCTGGGCCAGGGACTCCTGGCTCAGCGAGTCCTGCTCAAGGGGCTCCTGAGGGTTAAGGTAGAGGGTCTGAGTCGGGAAGGCAAACTCGAGCTCGGCCGCTTCGAAGCGGCGCTTGATTGCCAGGTTGATCTCCTCGAGCGATCGCAGATAGAGCTCGTAGTCGAGTGTGCTGCACCAATGCTGTACGAGGATATTGAGCGAGAAGTCGCCGAATCGGTTGAAGTAGGCGCGAGATTGCCCGGTCATTGGGTGGTTCTTCATCACATCGCGGAGGATGGAGAGGGCCTCCTCCAACTTAGCCGTGGAGGTGCCGTAGACGAGGCCGATGGTGAAGGTGGTCCGGCGCATCGGCCGGGCGGCGAGGTTGCAGATGTTCGTTGAGGCGACCGTCCGGTTGGGGATGATTACCAGTGTCCCGTCCCAGGTGCGGACCTTTGTCGATCGCATGCCGATCGCTTCGATCGACCCCTCGAACCCCTCCATAATGACTGCATCCCCAACCATGAACGGGTGATCGGAGAAGATCATCAACGCCCCGAAGATGTTAGCGATCGTATCCTGTGCGGCAAAAGCAAAGGCGAGCCCACCGATACCCAATCCGGCAAGCAGGCTCGAGATGTTGTAGTGGAGGACGTTCTGTAGGAAGAAGAGGAGCCCGATCCCCCAGACAACCCCTTTCAACCCTTTCCCAAGCAAGGGGATCAGTTGGTCGTCGAGTTTCGATGCGGTCCGTTCCGCCCGCTCATTGAGGATCATAATCAGCAGATCGACGAGCTTGGCGGTGAGGTAGAGGATGAAGAAGAGGAGCGCCGCGCCGAAGAGAGTGTCGATGACGGACTGGATCCGGGGAGGGAGGCGGAAGATCCGCATCGTCGCCCATATTAGGAGGAGCGGAAGGACCCCCTTCAGGAGGCGAAGGAGGACCTTCATCATCTCCCTTCGCTTCGGCTTATCAACCCCGGGAAGGGCGAGACGTCCGGCAAGATGGCGCAACAGAAAATAGAGGACCACTACCCCGATAAGAAGGATTAAGACGGCGCCGAACCGCCATGCTTCGTTCCCAAAGATTTGATAGTTCAGCCAATCGCCCATGTTTTGTCGTCCTCCCTACTTTCATCCAGCCTACCAGCCTTCTCCGGCAAAGACAAGGCGGCGACCTTCGCCGCACCATTGTTGAGCCCGTTGCGCAAACCTTTTCTGCGGCTCGTCGTCAAACTCGGTTGCGAAGCAAGGCCGTAGGCCCACCCTCCTAGATTCAAGTATTTTACCGCAGAGAACGCAGAGATCAAGCATTCAGGTTCCTATTCCACTCTCTGCGTGCTC
>JAJOKK010000014.1 GCA_021129875.1 Candidatus Bipolaricaulota bacterium | reverse complement strand
ATCGCTTATTGGACAGCCTGTGGTCGACAGACCAAGGCTATGGCTTGGCCGACCCCGGGAGCGGAGCTACGGTGACGATCACTGGACAAGGGATCATCGCCCACCATCGCCAAGGAGAGGCTTCCGCTTCTGAGAGGCTTTGCGCAAGGCTTTTCGAGATCATAGATCGCTGGAAAGAGCTCGGTCGACCGGACCTTGAGGACTGGGAGCTTCGGTTCGTGCCGAAGGAGGAATTTCCCGTATTGGAGACAGCTTCTGAGCGGGTATGGACCATTGAACGAGTCTTCTTCCGGGAAGAGGTAAGCCTTGCCAGATCGATAGAGGGTGTACCCTTAGAGCTAAACCTATAGCATTTTACAGTAATTCCAATCTAGTCGTTTGTCAAATAGTAGAAGAACATCCTGCTAGTTAACAGAGGGAAGTATTAAGCACGAAACAGGGCATTGACAGCAGCAAGGTTCATCGCTTTGCAACCGGGGGAATGCGTTCGAACCGAACCAGCCGCGCGGCCGCTTCGCGGAAGATGCTCCCACTGGTGACCCCTCCCCAGACCGGAGTCGTCATTACCTCATCGAGGACGACGAGCGCAAGGAAGGCCGGCTCGTCAGCGGGGAAGAACCCAGCGAAGAGTGAGGTGTACTTCCCGGCGACATAGCCACGACCGGGAAAGGCTTTCTGCGCCGTCCCGGTCTTCCCGGCGATATAGAACCCAGGGAGGTCGGCCCAGGTCCCGGTCCCGCTCTCGATGACCGTTCGCAGCATATCCGACATGGCCGCGGCGCTCTCCGGCGAGGTGACCCGGCGTGGCATCGCTGGATCATCCGCTCTTTCTCCTATGCTCTGGACAATCCGCGGAACGGGAAGAAGGCCTCCGTTCGCTATCACAGCCATCCCGAGTGCAAGTTGAATTCCGGTTACAGCAATCTCCTGTCCGAACGAAAGCATTGCCAGGCTGAGCCCGGACCATTCATCCAGATCGCGCAGAATCCCGCGCTCCTCGCCGGGAAGTTCGATCCCGGTCTCCTTCCCGAATCCGAGGCTGATAAGGGCATGGTGGAGGTCCTCCTCTCCAAGTCTCTGGGCGACCCGGACCATTGCGGTGTTGATCGAATGGGAGATCGTTCGTCTAAAGGTGACCGTCCCATGGGACCTAAACTCCGCGTTATGCAGCGTGTGCCCGGCAACACGGATCCCGGTGTTCCCGTCCAACATGGACGTCGGACTGATTACGCCATGATCGAGTGCAGCCAGGCCGGAGATCGCCTTAAACGTCGATCCCGGTTCAAAGAGGAACGAAATCGCCAGGTTCCGTCGTTCATCTTCGGTCGATTCCCAGAACCGGTTGAGATCAAAACGCTGATCCTGCGCCATTGCCAGGATATCGCCATTGCGGGGATCGAGAAGTATGAAAAATCCTGCGTTCGCCTTGAACCGCGCCACCCCGCTGGTGATCGCCTCCTCACAGATGAACTGCAGGCGTGCATCGATCGTCAGGGTGAGGTCTTCCCCGGGGGTCCCTTCGTGGAGTGTCTCGCTGTGGTAGGTCCTCCCGTCCGCCCCTCTGAGGATGCGAACGGTCGTTGGGGTCCCGGAAAGCACATCGTCAAAAGTCTTTTCCAGCCCGGCCAGGCCATGCCTGTCCATTCCCACAAAGCCGATCAGGTTTGACGCCAGCGCCCCCTCTGGATAGCGGCGCTTCCAGGTGTCGATAAAGATCAGGCCGTGGGCGCGCGCCTCGCGGGCACGCCGTTCGATCGCCTTTGCTCGCGCCAGATCGACCGATCGATCGATCCATGTAAAGTAGCTTTGCCGATAGATCAAGGAACGCAATTCTTCCCTAGTCCGCCCGAGTTCCTCACTCAGGATTGTGACGATCGTCTCTGGATTGGTCATGTTGAAGCTGTCGACCGCGATAGCCAACGCCTTGACATCAAAGGCAAGGGGAAAACCGTTGCGGTCGTAGATCGTCCCCCGGCGGGGGAGAATCTCTACAATCCGTTCCTGCATAGCACGTGCGGCGAAGAACCATCGATCGTGTTCCACCACTTGAAGCTGGATCAGCCGCCCGGCGATGAGGAGCGTGACAAGGCCTAAAGAGAGTGCCAGAATACAGATACGCCTCTGCATCATGTCAGTCCCTTTGTGTTCGCGCGAGATCAATATAGACATAATGAATAACAGCCGGCTCGACCATATTGAGTATGTCGCAGGCGATCCGCGAAACCCGCGCCAACGAGAAGGCTTGCTTAATCCTGAATTCCAGTTCCAGGTTTACCTCCTCAACCGCGGTGAGCATAACCAGCGCGTCCTTCTGGCGTGCAGTCAGTTCAAGGATCATCGTTTCCTGCCGGAGGTAGAGGAAGCAGAGCCCGGCAATGATCACCGCCCCAAGCAACATGAGGATCATTGCCTGAGACCAGGTATCAGTCCCAGCCCGCACCCTATGACCGGTCTGTCCGATCGGGTAGCTGATCGTCCCTATCCGTTGGCGTTCCATCTTCTCCTTCACACTAAGGGAGAATGGGAGCGGATTCTCGGACATTTGTCGACAGAAAAGACGAACTAGATTACCTTGCGAGCATCGGGGCTCCCCCGAAGGGCACTCAGCAGGCCCTGATAGAGGTATTTCAACGGATGGGCCACCTCATAAAATACAGGAAGAACTTCATCAACCCGAATGGAAAAATTGCGCTTTTAAAAGTTGCAATTTCTATTTTACATTTACCCGTACAGAGTGAGGCTTCTCTCTGTCCTTGGTCTCTCAGTTCACAAAATCCACACACAGGCTTCACCGTATCACCACGGGTTATTGGTAGACTTGCTCCCAGCCGGCAGTCGAAACAGGTGGTTGCCCGGCTTTTAGCCCATCGTTATAATTTGTCGGGGTACTTGCATCACTGGGAAGACCTATAAGGAGTCCGATCTAGATGTATATAAAACGTATAGGATTTTTTGTTCTGTTGAGTGTTCTTTGTTTGGCGGTTATAGGGCTAGCCGGAACGGTACGGGGGCCGATCGTGATCCTCGGGAACCGCGATTTCACAGCGGAGAACGGCGTTATCGCAGGGAGCGGGACTGCGGGGGACCCGTATATCATCGCCGGATGGGAGATTAATGTCCCTGCCAGGGCCCCTCACGGGGTCAAGGTGGAAAACGTCAGTGCGCATTTCATCTTACGCGGGCTTGTCATCCGTGGGGCGATAAATCCCAACGGAGCAGCGATCCGTCTTGGTTTCGTCTCTGCGGCTACGGTGGAGAACTGCGCGATAGCAGGCTCGTTAAACGGGATTGAGATCGCCTTATCGACCGGGGTGATCCTGCGCAACAACATCCTCTCCGTCATGGGCAGAGGTCTCAATGTCATTGGAGAATCGGCCGCTGATTTCGCCCACACGATCGATCGAACAAACATCGTAAACGGCTACCCGATCCATTACCTCTACGGGAGGGAAGGGGAGACGGTGAGCGGGATCCGCTCTAACAACCTACACATCGTTGCCAGTCGCAACATGACGATTACGGATAACGTAATCGTCAATGGGGATGGAATCCAACTCGCCTTTGTTGAGGATTCGATCATCAGTGAGAATGTGGTCTCCCGCGACACCCCCGTACCGACCGGCCACGGGATCAGCCTCTTCCGCTCGAGCGAGAACAGGGTGCGCGATAATCTACTCAAGAACAACCGCCACGCCGGTATCCACCTGTGGCTCTCCTCAGGGAACGTGATCGCCGACAACCAGTTGCTGGCAAATAATCATGGCTTGATCGTCGCTGCATCGAACAACAATCGGATCGAGGGGAACGTCATCTTTGCAAACACGGTTGGGGTGGAAGTGAGGACGGCTTCGACCGGAAACGTGATTGCAAAGAACATAATCACCCACGAGAACACGAAGAAAGGGATCAGTATTGAGCGGGCGACGGGGAACCGGATTGAGGAGAACGCAATCGTCGAGGCGGAGACCGGGATCCTGCTCGGCATACAGGCGAACAACAACACAGTTGTTAGAAATACGATTGTCGAAGCGGCTTGGGGAATCTCGGTCACCGGCTCGAACAATGAGATCGCGTGGAATCTGCTTGCCCAGAGCGTACGGGGAGTCCTGTTCCCCGAGACATTCGGAGAACATATTGTGCGCGGAAATATTCTTTACAATAACGTATTCACTGACAACCTGCACCACCTCTATCTTAATAAGGACTCCGTAATGACCCGCCTCTCCCGCAACGCCTTCCTTGGCGGAGGCTTTGTCGCCGACCACGGGACAAGGAACTCCTGGACCGTCGATGGCGAAGGAAACTACTGGGCTGATTATCAGGGCGAAGATGCGGATGGGGATGGGATCGGCGACGATCCGGTTGTACTCCTCCCAGCCGGGGGAATGGATACAGCCCCCCTTATCTCCGTAGAAGTGGCAAGATACGGTGTTGGAGTCCTATCAGCTCTCGAACGGATGGAGTATATCGTGCTGACCGCAGAGGGTGAAGAAGTGCGGATCACTGCGCTCCTCGCTGCGGATACACACGAGCAGTTTGTTGGTTTTCGTGGCTTCCCTGCCGAACTTATCGCCGATTTTCCCGGGATCATGTTTGCGTATGAAGATGAAGCAGAGCGGCATTTCACTATGGCGACGGTCCTTTTTTCTCTCGACATCGCCTTCTTCGATCGTGAAGGAGCGTTCGTTGGTGGTACGACCATGGCTGCTGATTCCCCTGACCTGTATATGGCGGGCGTTCCGTTCAAGTACGCGCTCGAACTCCCTGGCGGCACACTCGCCGAACTTGGAATCGGGCCCGGCGCGCGTCTCCTCCTCCCAGAAGACGGCTGAGGGGAAGGGGTTCCTCAGTGACAGCTTAGCTCCAGGAAGTATTGCTCTTTCGTCATACGGAAACGGTGAACGGCCAGCTGATCAGCGATCGACCGAAGGGTGACCCTTCCTACCTCTTGCCGAGCGCAGCTTTGAGCGGAGGGGGAGTGCCTAGGCGCTCTCACTTACAACGGATGTTCCACCTCCGTGCGGTAAGCATATATGGTAGAAAACCCGTATGGGC
>JAJOKK010000029.1 GCA_021129875.1 Candidatus Bipolaricaulota bacterium | reverse complement strand
CCACAATCTTCCACATGCCCTGAAAGACCTCGGTGCTTCCGGTGAAGTGAACCCCTGCCAATTTGGGGTGTTGAAGAACAATGTTGCCGATGTCCGCTCCGGATCCTGGGAGGAAGTTGACCACCCCATCAGGCAACCCTGCTTCCTGGAACAGTTTCATCAAGTAGTAACCTGAGAATACTGCGGAAGATGCAGGTTTCCAGACAACCGTGTTCCCCATCATAGCTGGTGCAGTAGGCAAATTCCCGGCAATCGCAGTGAAGTTGAACGGCGTTACCGCAAAGACAAAACCCTCGAGAGGGCGCTGTTCCACCCGATTCCACATCCCTTTAGAAGAGATGGGCTGCTGCTCATAGATGGCCTCCATATACTTGGTATTGAAATTCAGAAAATCTATGAGCTCACAGGAGGCGTCTATCTCCGCCTGGAATACGTTCTTGCTCTGCCCCAGCATGGTAGCAGCACTTAATGTTGCCCGCCAAGGATCGGAGAGCAAGGAGGCCATTCTGTTGAAGAGACTGGCCCGTTCCCACCACGGCATTGTCGACCAGCTTTTCCATGCCTCTTGCGAGGCTTCAATCGCTGCTTCAATCTCTTGCGGGCCCGCTTTGTGGTAGGTCGCCAGGACATGTTGATGGTCATGCGGCATGACGCATTTCCCCAGATTGCCCGTCTTGACCTCTTTTCCACCAATGACAAGCGGGATTTCGATTGTCTCACTGGAAAGCTTATCCAGCGACTCCTTCAGTTGTCTTCGCTCAGGGCTTCCAGGCTGATATGACAGGATAGGTTCATTTTCAGGACCAGGTGTTGAGAATTTGGCGTTCGACATAACTCACCTCTCTTGTATTTTTTTGGCAGCAGGTTGGTTCTTCCGAAAAGTTTCAAATACGCTGATCTATCGCAACTCCCTAACACGGCGTGTTGTTTTGATCACAACACCAACCCGAAAAATCCCCGGTTTCTTATTTCCCTCGCAATTTCCCTCTGACTCCAGCTTGATTTCATGGTATCATAAAGTTATGGAATAGTCAACGCTCATTCAGGGCCCTGTCTGTCTGATCTTATGTAAGCATTCAGTGAACTCACACTGACTGGAGTGTAGCAGGCATAGAGCCGCGGATTGATACTGATAGGCACAGATCAGAGAATAGAGATCAGAGAATAGAGAATAGAGAACATTCCTCATCACTCCGCCCGCTCCCTCTGTGCCCCTCCAGTAATAATCCGTGTGTGTCAGCCTCCATCCGTGGCCCTTCTCCTCCCTCGGACGCGGTTCAGGGATGGGTTTACTGAATACGCACGATCACATCGCAAAGTGTGAGAGTGCCTCCCTCTGGTGTATCCTAAGTCGCTGCGGCAGGAAGACTGGTGGATGACCACTCCCTCTTGCTAGCTATGCGGGACAAGGAGGCTTGTAATGGGCGAATTTGGGAATCGGGTGGCTGTCGTCACCGGCGGCGCCAGGGGGATCGGAAAAGCGATCGTACGACTCTTGCATCAGAATGGATGCGCGGTTACGGTCCTTGATAGTGATAAGCAGACCGGGAAGGTACTGGAAAAGGAGTTTGACGGTTGCCGGTTTCTCGCTGCGGACATCTCTGACTTTGCGCAAGTGCAGAAGGCGGTGCGGGCGGTCTATGAGAAGAACGGGAGGCTCGATTTCCTCGTTAACAACGCTGGAATCACCGGTGACGGGCTGATTGTGCGAATGCGAGAGGAAGACTGGGACCGGGTACTTGCGGTAAACTTGAAAGGCGCGTATAACTGCATCCACGCATGCCTGCGCTACATGCTCAAATGTGAGAATGCAGCGATTGTAAGTATCTCTTCGGTCGTCGGAGAGACTGGGAATGCAGGGCAAGCAAACTACGCTGCGTCAAAGGCCGGATTGATCGGTCTGAGCAGGAGTGTGGCCAAGGAGGTTGGGGGGAGAGGTATTCGGGTTAACGTGGTCGCTCCGGGGTTCATCCATACGGAGATGACCGATGACCTGAGCGATGAGATTCGCGCTTCCTACCTTGCCCGCCTTCCGATGAAACGAGAAGGGACTGTTGAGGAGATCGCCGCAGTGGTGTCGTTCTTGCTTTCCGAGCGATCTTCTTATATAACTGGACAGGTTATTGGCGTCAACGGGGGGCTTTACCCTTGATTATAGCGCGGATACAATTTTAAGGAGGTATGGATACCTATGGACAGTATTGCCGATAAAGTGCGTGCCGTTATTGCTGATCAGCTGATGGTCGATCTGGAAGAGATTACCGATGAGGCTTCGTTTGTCGAGGACCTGGGGGCTGATTCTCTTGACACTGTGGAACTGATCATGGAATTTGAGGACGAGTTTGGGGTGGAGATCGCTGATGAGGATGCGGAGAAGATCCTTACTGTCAGCGAGGCGATCGCCTATATCAGTAAGCTTCTCAGCAAGAAGAAAGATTGACCTCTGAAATCAGCGCTCGCTGCGAATGGGACAACGAAGGTCTGCTTGTCCCTTTTTTTGTTTCCCTTTATTCCGCTATTATGGGGGGAGGTGATCGGTATGAGAGAAGGCGAGAAGCGCGGCACGGTCGGGAAAGAGAGTGCTAACCCTTACTTTGAGAACCAGAAGTACCCCGAACACACCCTCTGCCCCCGGTGTGGCCTCGTCTACCGCCACGGACGATGGCAAGTGGACTCCGCCCCTGCACCAGGTTCGCCGCAGAAGAACCATTGCCCGGCCTGTCGCCGGGAGATCGAGCGCTATCCGGGAGGGCTGGTATACCTCCGTGGCGGCTACCTGATGAAGCATCACCAGGAGATCCTGAACATCGCCCGTAACCAGGCCTCTTCCGCAGCAGCTGCGCGTCCTCTGCAAAGGATCATGTGGATCGAAGAGGGGGAGGACGAAGTGGAGATCGCGACTACCAACGGACACCTTGCGCTGCGGATCGGCAGGGCAATTGAGAGCGCGTGCAAAGGGGACCTGACCAGCAAACATGCCGCAGGGGACCAATTGGTACGCGTCTACTGGAACCGGGAGGGTTAGATGGATCTCCGTGGCGGACGTACGCGAGAGCACTTCCCAACAGAGGTTGCGCTTGCACTCCCGTCTCCGGGTAGAACGGGTTGTATTGGCTCAGAACTGCCGGTCGATATGCCGGTCATACAGGAGAATGCTGATCCGCTGTCGGGCGATTCAATCGGTCGGTCATTGAAGTGGGCGGAGAAGGAGGAACTTGCTGGTAAAGCATCATCCGGCAGGGCTACCGTTCTAGTTCGGCCGGCGCTCGTCCGCGTCCAGCGGTAGATCATGTCTCTCATTGGCGTCATCTCCGATATCCACGGGAACCTCCCCGCGCTCAACGCCGTCCTTGCGGCGCTCGTTGCAGACGGAGTCGATCGCATTGTCTGTTGCGGGGACCTTGTTGGCTACGGCCCATGGCCAGGCGAGGTGATTGCGTGTATGCGCGAAGCCGACATCATTTCCGTTCAGGGCAACCACGACGCAGCGACCGCTGAGGCCCTCCCCAGGGATTGGTTCGACCATGATACCGGCTCAGTCATCGAATGGACGCGAGCGATCATCCCCGGCGCGATGGTCGCGTACCTGAAGGGGCTTCCTCAGACCGTAACCGAAGAGCGGTTCACTCTGGTTCACGGAAGCCTACGCGGGCCGTTATGGGAGTACGTGCGGAACACGTTCACGGCCGGGGAGAATTTTGCCCTTCTCAGCTCTTCGCTGTGCCTCTTCGGGCATACTCACCTGCAGGGCGGGTTCGTCCGGATGGAGGGGCGGATCGCTTCGCTTAATCCTGCTCACAAGGCTCTCGACCTCCTTCCGCAGGCGCAATACTTGATCAATCCCGGGAGTGTAGGCCAACCGCGTGATGGAGACCCGCGCGCTGCGTATGCAATAATCGACTTGCAACACTGTTGGGTTCGGTTTGGCCGCGTGACGTACGACATCGACCTTGTGATGCGTGAGATCAAGCGGGCTGGGCTTCCGAGTAGATTCGCCGATCGTTTAGCAAGGGGGCGATAGGATGAACAGGGAGCGCGCACTAACTACAGCTGTCAGCGCGGCGAAGGAGGCTGGGGCGATCCTGCGGGGAGGCCGGCGTGAGGAGAAGTATGCGTCGACCAAGAGCTTTCGCCATGACCCGGTGACGGTCTTTGACCGGCGCAGCGAAGCGCTGATCGTCGAGCGGATAGCCCGCGCCTTCCCCTCACACGGGATCCTTGGCGAGGAGGGCACGGCAAAGGAGGGAGCATCTCAATACCGGTGGGTAATCGATCCGCTCGATGGGACGAACAACTTCCTCCGGGGCTATCCCCAGTTTGCCGTATCACTCGCCCTGCTCTGCGGAGAGGAACCTGAGGTCGCCTGTATCTACGATCCAGTGCGCGAGGAGCTGTTCACTGCGATCTGCAAGGAGGGGGCATTGCTGAACGGAGAACCGCTACGGGTCAGTCGACAGAGCTCCCTGGACGGAGCGTTTATCGGTGTCGGGTTCTCCTCGCGGCCGGAGCGTGCACTTCGCACTTACGTAGCGATGGAGGAGCTCCTGCCCGTTGTGCGAGCGGTCCGCACCGGTGGCGCCGCGGTTCTCGATTTGGCCTACGTCGCTGCCGGGCGACTTGACGCCGCGTGGTACATCTCTCTCTCCCTGTGGGACGTTGCCGCCGGTCTCCTCCTCATCCGCGAGGCAGGGGGGAGGGCAAGCGATCTGGCAGGGAAGCCTCTCAGCAATCCGGAGAATGGGCTGATCATAAGCAATGGGCGGATTCATGGTGAGTTTCTCCGCACGGTCGGTGAGCGGAAGGCAAGTGACCCGGGGTGAGATCTTTGCTGGTCTCCTGACCTGTTTTTGGTCGATCATCCCTAATTAGGAGATGCCTAGAATGACGGATTGACACTGATGGACACCGATCAGAGAATAGAGAACATTTCTCATCACTCTTCACTTATCACTCCTCACTCATCACTCTAAACCATACCTGGGCGATCTGACACTATGACGCACTTAACACCAGCAATCAGTTATGCTATGATCGAGGTATGGAGATATGCGGCCAGTATTTCAGCACAGAGACCATAGACCGGATTAATGCGA
>JAJOKK010000131.1 GCA_021129875.1 Candidatus Bipolaricaulota bacterium | reverse complement strand
GCCTCGAAGACCTGCGCGATCTCGTTGAACTTCTCTTCGCGGGCTTCTCGCGCGAACGAGGGGTACATCTCCTCCCACTCGTAGCGCTCTCCTCCGGCGGCGGCTTTCAGGTTCTCCGCCGTCGTCCCGATCTTCCCCGCGGGGAACGAGGCTGTGATCTCGACATCACCTCCTTGCAGAAACTTGAACAGCCGCTTCGCGTGCTCCTTCTCTTGATCGACCGTCTCCGCGAAGATCGCTTGCATCTGCACGTAACCATCCTTCTTCGCCTGCGAGGCAAAGTAGGTGTAGCGGTTTCGCGCCTGCGATTCCCCGGTGAACGCAGTCAGCAGGTTCCTCTCCGTCCGTGACCCCTTCAGTTCCACAACCTTCCTCCTTTTTGGTTTAAAAGCAACCCTGTGTCTTTCTTTGCTTCATCTCATACATTTCAACGAACCCCATGAACTCCATGAACCCTACAAACCCATCTGTTTATCCTTGGCAGCCAGGGCAGAAGAAGGTCGATCGCCCCGCTTGCACGATCCGCTCGATCACCGCGCGGCAGCGGCGGCACGGTTCCCCTTTCCTCCCGTAGACGGCAAGGCGCCCCTGAAAATCACCGTAGTCACCGGATACGTCCCTGTAGTCGGCGACCGACCGGCCAAGGGTTGTCCCCATCCGGTCGATCGCCTCATGAAGCACCTGCACTATAGCCGGGTGGAGCGCCTGTATCTCTTCTTTAGTCAGTCTAGCAGCAACCCGCCGCGGATCGATACCCCCCCGCCACAACGCTTCGGCAGCATAGATGTTCCCCAGCCCGGCGATCCTCTTCTGGTCCATCAGCAAGGGCTTGATCTGTGCACGGGACGCAGCGCTGACCCCTTCAAGCCACTCCGCGGTGAACGCTGTGGAGAGCGGCTCCACTCCCAGTAGGTGCGGGAAGCCGCTGCGCGAGTACTCGACCGTCCCCAGGCGACGTGGGTTGATGAAGTAGACCTTCCCGCGGTCGAAGTGGAGGATGAACCGCGTGTACTTCTTCTCCGCCGGAGAGCGGGTGAGGGTTAGCCGACCGGACATCCGCAGGTGTACGATGAGCAATCGTCCACCGGAGAGGTGAAAGACGATATACTTTCCCCGCCGTCTTATCGCCTCGATCGTTCTGCCGCTGATCTCGTCCGCCGGGATCTCCAGGCGTGAATCGAGCACCTGCAGCGCATCTATCCGCGCACCGCTGACCGCGGTCAACCCGCGAACGATCGTCTCTACTTCAGGGAGTTCAGGCATTCTCCCGCTCCTTTCTTTTAGAACCATTCTTATCCGCATCCGGATGGCAGTGGGCGCAGACCCCGTAAAAATAGGTCTGCACCGCTTCGACCAGATGTCCGCGGATCGTGTCCCCAGTGCGAATGGGAGAAGGAACATCAATATCGTATAGGCTGCCACATACCCGACAGAGAAAGTGTGGATGGAAAACAGGGTTATAATCGTACTGCGCAGCCTTGCGGGCGATCGTCAGTTCCTGAATCAGATCAGCCTTCTTCAGCGCATCGAGCACGTTGTAGACCGTCGCCTTGGTGAGCGAGGGGAGACCGTCCTTCACCCCGCAATAGACCTCCTCGGCTGTCGGGTGGGTACGGTTCTCCTCCAGATACCCAAGGACCGCCAACCGCTGGGCTGTGGGGGTGAGCCCGACCTGTCGCAATCTTGTAGACCTTACTTCAGCGCTCATATTAGAACGATTATAATCTTAGAATGACTATAAGTCAACCCCTGGCTTCCACGTTCACCACCACCACTGTTGAACCTCAAGGGCGCCCCGAATGACGTAATTCTGCTCATCATAAGACAGCTCTTCGCCGGACCTCGGCGTCCGCGCAGCGAGCTATTCAAAGTCATCCGCGATTAATATCAGGCAATCGCCCTGATGCAGTATTTCATCATCATGTAGATGGATCGTAAATTTTCGCTCATCTTCCCTTAAGCTCCTTTGCAGCGCTACGACCTTTTCGTTACTGCGTAGTTTGATTTCTGACAGTCTCTGTTCTCTCTCAATAATGATCTGCTTAAAATCAAGCCCGGGATCTAGCGAGATGGCGTTTGTTATGAAACTGGTGACTACCGGCTCTGTTATGGCGTTGGAAAGCAATATCCCGTCTATTTCCGACGAGGATACGATATGGTTGATGTTTGCCTGCTTCATCATGTCCACATGGTCTCTGGATAGACAACTGGCAACGATGTTGATATCCCTGTTGATCTTTCTGGCAACAAGAGCAATCATTAATGTCTCCGCATCATCTTCAGTAGAGATAATCAGGGTATCGGCCTCCTTTATATTCGCTCGTTCGTAGACCTCATGGTGTGTGACATTACCAGCAATGTATTTGATGGCTTTTGAGTTTAGCTCAGCCTGGCTAATATTCTTGTGCTCGCGTAGAATTACGATAAAATCTTTGCCGGCCGCTCGCTGAAAGGTCGCGATGATCTCTTCCGTAACCTCGTTGTATCCAACGATGATGATATGCTTTTGCAGCTTAATCTTGTTCAATCCCAACATCCTCCTAAACTGCTGTTTAGTCGATAGAGAGATAATCTGCTCTAACACTAACGCGATCGTTCCTATTCCTCCGAGAGCGACAAAGAAGAAAGTTACTCGGCCCCCGACCGTTGCCGGCACAATATCGCCAAAACCAACTGTGGTTATTGTGACAAAAACCCAATAAATCGCATCAAACAGGTCTATGTCTTCGAAATACGCAAAGGCCAAGCTTCCAAAAGTAAGAACAAAAACAAGAATGAGAAAAGCAGCTATTATCTCGCCACTTATCTTGTTTAACATTCTCTTCAGGGGTTGCTTTTTTGATAAATTCTTCATTGGTCTGTATCTTAAAAGCAGCTCTTTGACAAAATGCTGCCTAAAAGAAATTATGTCCTTATGTTGATTTTCGCCCTATCTCACACCGTAGAGCTATCGGCATCAACGCACATCTTTCGATGCCATTATACCGTGCTGCCGCTTCGGGTGTAAGCACAAAGTCTTATCGTACGTAGAACATGCCTGGCGAACAGCTCAGTTTCCCGTACGAAATGATCACGGAATAGCAGTCGGCAGCGCCTGTCTACGTACGCCTTGCCGGTGCTGTAGACTCGACCGTTCCCATGCCCGCGCCAAAATTTTCTCACACAGAATACCATCGCAACACAGCCGGTCAGCAGCATTGCGCCGATCAACTCGACCCTGTACGCCTCTCCTCCACGCACACCAACGAACGACATCATCGCGCCGCCCCCCCCGAGCGCCACCTGGGCGAAAAAAGCCACTGCCTTGCGGAGAATCTCGCTCACCCATTGAAGCACTGGTTCGCCGGCCCCAGTTCATTGATCCGGGCTTGGCACCGCTTGCAAGTCCTCCACGCCGTTCGACCTGTATCGATCACAGCCTCATGCTACCCCAAAAGCAAGCTGATGGAAAATAAGAAAAACTTGACATCTCCATAACTTTATGATACCATGATTGCTAGTTGGAGTCTAGAGGGAGAGTGCGGAGGGAAAGACGAAACCGGAGATTTTTCGGGGCGAAGTTGAGGTCAGGTCAACATGGCGCGTCGAAAGGTCACGATAAATCGGCGTACCTGAACAGGCTGTTTCACAAACCTCTTCGCCTTGTGAATTGCGAAGCAAGACTGGCTGGCAGATAAGCAGCTTTGCTTCGCAACCAAGATTGAAGACGAGCGGTAGGAAGGGTTTATACAACAAGTTCTGAAGCTTTTGCTAGATAACAAACTATCGTTTCACAGGAAGCCGGTGTTCAGATCAGCATAGGTTAGGCAAAAGTCGGACTATAGACAATAGCTTTACCCGAGCGCCGCTCGCGTAGCCTGAAATACGAGGAGGGTGCCTTGCACCACCAAACTCCAAGACAGGCAAGGGATGGAGTTCTATTTGCATTTTTACAGCAACGGACGTCCGCACCAGCCCCTGAAATATCGAACGCCGGCCGAATTTTATCATCAATAGTAGGAGGTGATCACCTGTTACTTAATAAAGCCATATGTATTTCCATAGTTGGGGTTACTGCAGCTGCCGATCTGCCTGCATTAACCTTTTTACCCACCAGAAAGGAGGGGTTAACATCATAAGCAATACCAAAAACCTGCTTTGGCGATAGGGGTATCCCTTATGTAGCCCAACAAAATTAAAATCAAAACCCAAGGAGTGGGTATAATGGAAGATAAGTTGTTTCCTATTATTATTTTGGCGGTAGTCGGTATACTGGTGCTTGGGTGGCCGCTCATAGAACAAGCAATAACCCCTGCTGAAGTAGTGAGATATTATGAGCGACCGGAGAACTTGACTGATTGCGCTGACGCAGCATGGGCGGAGCTGTTAAGAGGAAATGAAAGGTTTATCCAGGGAGAAAAAGTTGCTAGGGATTGGAGCGGGCTAAGAGAGCATCATGAAGCGGGGCAATGGCCATTTGTTTCCATTGTTTCCTGTTCAGATTCTCGATTTAGCCCCGAAGTAGTATTTGACCAAGGGATTGGTGATGTTTTTATTGTGCGCACTGCTGGAAACACAGTTGCAGAATTGGCACTAGGTTCCTTGGAATTTTCAGTTAATGTGCTCGGAACCCCGTTAATAGTGGTTCTAGGCCACGAAGGTTGCGGCGCTGTACATGCAACTGTCGACCACCAAAAAGGAGTACTACAACTTCCTTTTACGCCTGACAAGCTTGTGTCTGTTGTAGTGGAAATTGTGCCTGCAGCCGATAAAGCTATAGCTACAGGAAAAACAGATATCGAGTTGCGGGAATATGCCACAAGGCTAAACGCAATATTTGTAGCGCAAGAAATACTAACCTATGCCGCAGGGATCAAAGAAGCGGTTGCGCGAGGCGAGGTCGTGGTTATTGGAGCAAAAAATATGTTTGATGGAACCATTGCAAAGCTATTTAGAGTTGATAGCGGCAATTTGAGTCCATTTATGAGAACACCAGGCATCGCGGGTGGCTGTTGCTCGTAAAAAGATAGGGACAAAACATTTACGAACAAGGGCTTTGAGGTATCCAGTAGAAGCAGCTAGCCCGACTTTACCGCGAATGGGGTATCGCAGTGACCATCTGTTCACAATG
>JAJOKK010000155.1:3194-5167 GCA_021129875.1 Candidatus Bipolaricaulota bacterium | reverse complement strand
GATATACACAGATCAGAGAATAGAGAACAGAGAATAGAGAACAGAGAATAGAGAATAGAGAACATCCCTCTTCACTTATTATTCATCACTCCGGCCTCTTGGCCGGTGCTCCAGCAACAATCCGTGGTTCTTTCCTCCCTCGGACGCGGGTTCAGGGATGGGTTTACTGAATACGTACACTGGCAACGCCTGTCGGCATTCGAAGGACAGGCAGGCAAGCGCGTATGTCAAAATATAGGAGGCATGATCTTAATGCTGACCGACACACGAGTGATGGGTATTGACGAACTGACGGCATTTCTCGCTTTACGCAATGAGTTGACGGTCACAAGGAACTCTCGGGAAGAAACCTACGCTTGGATTGAGCGCACCTTGCGTACCTACGACTATTTCACACGCCCCCGATCGGAGCGAGGACTGATCAGATCTTACATTCGATAGTGGAGCGCAGACCTACTTTGCGTTAGCATCTGCGCTATGATGCAAACATGCTATCTCAACCAGTATAAGGCGTTCCTCCTCGATATCGATGGGGTGCTCGTCCACGACGGGGAACCGATCCCCGGCGCTGCTGCGGCAGTGGAGCGCCTGCAACGGAGTGGCCCGGTCCTCCTTTTTACCAACAACTCCACCCGTACGCGGGATACCATCGCAGCGCGTCTGCAACGGTCAGGCTTTCCGGTCGAACCGGAGATGGTGATGACGAGCGCGCAGATCGCCGCCTGCTACCTGCACGAGACGGTCGGTCTGTGCAATCTGTGGCCTCTGGGAGAGGAGGGACTGACAGCAGAACTTTGCCTCGCCGGGCACCGGCTTGCGTCCCCGGGAGAGGCGGCATGGGTTGTCGTAGGGATGGACCGGCAGATCACCTACGCGAAACTCGCCGATGCCCTATGCGCTCTCCATACCGGCGCGCGGCTCCTGGCGACCAACAACGATGCGACGTTCCCTTCCCCAAGCGGGCTTCAACCCGGAGCAGGGGCCATCGTCGGCGCCCTCGCCGGGATGGGATACCCCCCCGATGTGATCGTCGGCAAGCCCTCGCCCATCGCCTACCGGATAGCACTCGACAAGATCGGTCACAGTCCGGAAGAGATACTGATGATCGGCGACCGACTGGAGACCGATATCCTTGGGGCGAACTGCGCCGGGACCGATAGCGCGCTCCTCCTCTCCGGGGTCTCCTCCCGCGCCGACATCACCAAGCTGGGGATCATCCCAACGCTGATCGCCCCTGACCTCGCCGCACTCGTCCGTGGTGAGGGGAGCCTTTGCTCTTAGACAGCGAGAGTCCTTCGGAATCCCCGACAGATCAGGCGATTAGGCTTCTTGTCTGCTCCACGCTCTCATGACGCATCGGGCTGAACAAAGTTTGCTCAGGATACGGCTTTCCTTTCGCGATTCTTCGATGCAGGGCGGTTGACCGCGTGGATGGCCCGGCCGAGGGCGGCTTCCGCCGCCTCTTTAAGGCCTTCGGGCAGGGTTGGGTGGGCGTGTACACAGTCGGCGAGTGCGGAGAGGGACAACTTATTCTGCACGGCGAGCGCTGCCTCGGCGATAAGGGTGGATGCGTCCGCCCCGATGATCTGCGCACCGAGAATGCAGCCGCTGTCAGCGGCTGCGACGATTTGAAAGAACCCGTGGATCTCCCTCATCCCTTGTGCCTTACCGAGCGCAGCATACGGGAAGCGACCGACAACGATCTTATGTCCCTCCTCTATCGCCCGCCTCTCTGATAGGCCGACCGAAGCGATCTCTGGATCGGTGAAGATCGCTTGGGGGATCATCCCCTCGGGGATGATCCCCTCGGGGAAGATCGCGGAATTTGCCCGCTGGTGCGATGCACGAGTCAGATCGTCCGGCCCCAGATGATCTGGCCCCGGATGATCCGGGTCTGGATGATCCGGGTCTGGATGATCCAGGTCTGGATGATCCAGGTCTGCGACCAGAAGCGCCTCATAGGAGGCTTTGTG
>JAJOKK010000155.1:0-3184 GCA_021129875.1 Candidatus Bipolaricaulota bacterium | reverse complement strand
ATCATCCCCGAGGGGATCATCCCCATAGGAATCAGCATCCCCCGCGATCCGGACTACGACTCCGCTTGAGGTCGGCTCGATCGATTTTGCGGCAGCTTGCAGATGGACAGTGATCTGCTGCTCCTTCAGCAATCGCTTCAGCGTGGCGATCGTCCGGCGATCGAGGTCGATCCCCGGCAGGATCTCCGGCATCATCTCAATCACCGTCACTCTGCTCCCCAGGCGGTTATAGATCGTTGCCAGTTCCAGCCCGATCACCCCCCCGCCGATTATCAGCAGCCGCTGCGGGATCTCGGTCAGCGCCAGCGCGTCGTCCGAGGACCAAACATAAGGATCGCTGAAACTGAACCCGGGGATCTCCATCGGCGAGGAGCCGGTGGCAAGGACGATCCGCTCAGCTATAATCCTCTCACCAGTGGAGAGGGAGACCTGGCCGGGACCATCGAGACCCCCCCGCGCCTGGTAGACTGTTACCCCGTTCGCCGTGAGTAGAGAGGCGATTCCATCCGTCAGCCCGGCGATGACCCCTTCCTTCCACGCGGCGAGCCTTGGAAGATCGATGATCGGCGGGGAGAATTCGATCCCAATAGCCTTCGCATCGCTGGCTTGCGCAAGAAGTTTTGTCGCCGAGTAGAGCGCCTTGGTAGGGATACACCCACGATTCAGGCAGACTCCGCCAAGGTCACCCTCCTCGATCAGGGCGACCTTCTGCCCAAGCTGGCCCATCCGGATTGCAGCCACGTACCCTCCTGGTCCGGCACCGATCACCGCTACATCGTACGTCATATATCTTCACTCCTCAGTTCGCCGTAGGCGAATTGGCGCAGGCAAATTGCCTTGTTGTTTGTGCGGGCTATAGGAGCTAAGCCCGGAATAACCTCCAGAACGCCGAGCACAGGACCCGGCGTGACATCTATCGGGTTCATTGAGTTCTGCCTTGCTCAACCACTAAACTTCTTAACCTCTCAACCTCTCAACTACAAAGGAGACCGCCCTGCCTGTAGCTCTTTTCATTTTGCATTTTATACTTTGCATTTTCCATTCTGCATTGAAATTTGCGTGCGCCATTCTCCCTGAATCGAGAACGTATTCCATTAAGCATCGATCCATCTATCGGGTTCATTGGGTTCGTCCTGCCTTGCTCAACCACTCAATTTCTTAACCTCACAACCTCTCGACTACAGAGGGGATCACCCTGTCACTCGGCAACTGCAAGGAGGGGGTCCTTATCACTTTCGAGCTATCTTCTCAGCCCACAGGTGATGCAGAGAACCTCAGGCGGTGATCCGCTCAACGATGAGTGGAGGCGGCACGACCGGTCCGTTCCCAATTGTGTAAGCCTCCATGGCCAGAGTACGCGCACTGTCCAGGTTTTCTGTATCATTCACGTGCAGTATCGCCAGCGGGTCCCCTTCTGTCACCCGGTCTCCTGTTTTCTGCAGAAGCTCGATCCCCACTGCCGGATCGATCGTATCTTCTTTGGTGAACCGTCCGGCGCCGAGGAGGTTCGCCGCCCGTCCGATTGCCAGGGCGTCGAGTGCGACAACGAGACCGGAAGATTGGGCGAGGATCTTCACCCGCGCGTCCGCCGCAGGTAGGAGGGACGGGTCATCGCTCACGGCTGGATCGCCGCCCTGGTTCTTCACCAAATCCCTGAACTTTGCCTGGGCGGAGCGATCGTGCAACAGCGTGCGTAGGGCGTCCACCGCTTTGTCTCGCACATGCTCCTTTCCAGAGAAGAGAAGAAGTTCTGCCCCAAGTTCGCAGCACAGGTCCTCCAGATCTTGCGGGCCCTCACCGTTCAACACGGCGATCGCCTCCCTCACCTCGAGGGCGTTTCCGACCATCCTCCCCAGAGGCTGGGACATATCAGTGATAAGGGCCGAGATCTTCCGCCCAAGACGCGCCCCGATCGCGACGAGTGAGCGCGCAAGGCGTCGTGAGTCCTCCAGTTCGCGGAGGAAGGCCCCGACCCCGGTCTTAACGTCGATCACGATCCCGCGGGCTCCGCCGGCGATCTTCTTTGACATGATCGAGGCGACGATCAATGGGAGCGAATCGACTGTGGAGGTGACGTCGCGCAGCTCGTACAGCAGGCGATCGGCAGGGACCATATCCTCGGTGTGGTCGGCAAGAGCGATCCCGCAGCGCTTGACCAGTCCCAGAAACTCCTCGCGCGACAGGTCTGTGCGGAATCCAGGGATCGATTCCAGTTTATCAATCGTCCCACCGGTGTGGCCGAGGGAACGGCCGGAGAGCTTGGCGACTGTGAGCCCTGCAGCGGCGAGGAGTGGTATCAGGATAAGGGTTGTTGTGTCGCCTACCCCGCCGGTCGAATGCTTGTCTACCGGGAACCCGGGCATCCCGGTAAGATCGAGCATCGTCCCGGAACTGGCCATCACGGCGGTGAGATCAGCCGTCTCTTCAGCCTCCATTCCCTGAAAGTAGATTGCCATTAGCAGGGCCGACACCTGGTAATCAGGGATCTCCCCGCTGATGTATCCGCTGATCAGGGACTCGATCTCCTCGCGGGAGAGTCGCCCTCCCTCTTTTTTCTTTCGGATCAGATCTATCGTCTTCATACCATTTATTCTACTGGTTCTCCCCTTTCCCGTCCAATAGCAATTTTGTCCCGGTCAAGATGAGCGTATACGAAGAGGAACCACAGATATACGTCCCAGGTGATCACTAAACCACGATGCATATTAAGTAAACTCATCCCTGAACCGCGCCCGGGGGAGGAAAGGACCACGGGTGGAGACTGACACACACCGATTATTGCTGGAATGCTGGCCAGGAGGCCGGAGTGATGAGTAATAAGTAAAGAAGGATGCTCTCTATCCTCTAATCTGTGCTAATCCGTGGTTCTAGATCTGCCGCATTTCAGTTAGTATGGGTTTGCTGAATGCCGATAAAACCACGATCATAATGAGCCTGTTGCGTAAACCCTTTCCACTGCTCGTCTTCAACCCCGGTTGCGAAGCAAGGCCGGAGGCCACCCTCCTAGTTTCAAGTATTTTACCGCATCGGGGGGTGTAGTAAGTCCCCAATCGGCTACTGCACCCCCCGAGACGGTGAAAGCTTCTGCTCTGCAAGGAGAAGAGGGTTATGCAACAGCCTGATAATCCGGAGTAAGCACCCGTTCTCTGCTAAAAAGTATGCGCAAGGCCGATCGTTGCGAGTA
>JAJOKK010000208.1 GCA_021129875.1 Candidatus Bipolaricaulota bacterium | reverse complement strand
CCACGAGCCACACCCCTGTCTGCGCCTGCCTGTCAGAATGCGACGGCAGACAGGTCCGAAGGACAGGCAGGCAAGCGCGCGCCGTCTGTGTTAAAATATAGGAGGCATAATCATCGAGAACTGGAACATATCTCCTGCCTGTCACGATCCTTCCAGTGGCATGACTCAGTAGCCAACTGCCACTTACCATAGGATCTCGATATGAATGGGCGCTGCCTTTTGGCTTACTCCTCTGCTGGGGGAAGTGTCTTTGCTAACTCGCGGAGGGCGCGGCGTTGTGCGGCGGAGATACGTTTGGGCACAACCACCGCGACATCGATGAAATGATCTCCTTTCCCTCTTCGATGCAGGTCGGGCATCCCCTTGCCCCGCAAGCGAAACATGGTCCCGGGTTGCGTCCCTGCGGGGATGTTGATCGTTTCTTCCCCCCATAGTGTCTTGACATTGATCTTGCCACCGAGGGTGGCATGGGGATAGTGGATCTTCACGGTCGAACGGATGTCGCGGCCGCGGCGCTCGAAATGGGGGTGGGGGATCACTTCGATGACAATGTATAGATCTCCTGGAGGCGTGCCGCCGGGCCCAACGTTCCCCTGCCCGCTCAGCCGTAGGCGGGAGCCGTTGTCGACTCCGGCGGGGACGGTGATCGAGATCTTGCTCTTCTCCTTGACCCGCCCGGTTCCGTGGCATCGCTGACAGGGACGTTCGATCATCTCTCCCGCCCCATCGCACTCCGGGCAGGCGCGGATGTTAACGAAGCTTCCGAGCAGGCTCTGCTGGCGGTATTCGACCTGCCCCCTTCCTTTGCAGGTCGGGCAGGTGCGTTTGGAACTCCCCGGTTCCATCGCCGATCCCTGGCAGATGTCACAGGCGCCCAGACGCGGGGCGGTAATCTTCATCCTGGTCCCTGAAGCAGCGTCTTCCAGAGTGATCCGCAGCCTGTGCTCGATATCCTCCCCATGGGCGGCGCGACGTTGCTGCGCGGCGGTGCGTGTTCCGCCCTGACGGAAGAAGAGATCGAATAGGTCATTGACTCCACCGGACCCGGAGTCGGTAAAATCCCGGCGAGCCCGGCTGAAGTCGGTCCGACTGAAATCGAATCCCTGTGCTGGGCCGGCATGACCGTAGCGGTCGTACTGCGCGCGCTTATCCTGGTCGGAGAGGACCTCGTACGCCTCTGCAACCTGCCTGAACTCCTCTTCGGCACGCTTGCTCCCTTCAGGGTTCTTGTCGGGATGAAACTCCTTCGCCTTGCGGCGGTAGGCCCGCTTGATCTCCTCGTGCGCCGCCTCGCGGGTGACTCCGAGTACCTGATAATAATCGTTTTTTGCCACACTCGCCCCTTCTTTAACCAGTACCCCGCTGTAGTAGCTATTTCGGCGGCCGATAGCTGCCAAAGTTGCCACTACAGATCCTCGCTACTTCGCGGAGAAAGGTCCTGTTTTTACTTCTCCTCGTATTCCGCGTCGATGTATCCACTGTCGTCGTCGTCAGCCTTCTCGGCGGTGTCGGAAGAGGAATCACCGTCTGCTGTTGATGCCTGTTTATAGGCCTCCTCGGCGAGCTTCTGCGAGCTTTTCCCGAGTTCCTCCATCGCCGTCTTAATTTCAGCGGTGTCGGCGCTCTGCGCGAGTTTCTCCTTCAACCGGCGGAGCTGGTCTTCTATCTCACCTCGCTGCTCCTGGGCGACCTTCTCCCCAAGGTCGGAGAGGGCCTTCTCCACAGAGTAGACAAGCTGGTCGGCCTGGTTGCGGACCTCGACCTCTTCGGCTTTCTTCTTGTCCTCCTCGGCGTGCTCTTCTGCTTCGCGCCGCATCTTCTCGATCTCGCTCTCATCGAGACGGGACGACTCTGTGATCGCAATCGAGGCGCTCTTCTCGGTCGCTTTGTCCTTTGCAGTCACATTCAGGATGCCGTTGGCATCGATATTGAATGTGACATCGATCTGCGGGATCCCGCGGGGTGCCGGCGGCAGACCGGTCAGCTGAAACTTGCCAAGCGATTTGTTGTCTGTAGCCATCTTCCGCTCTCCCTGGACGACGTGGATCTCCACGGTCGGCTGGTTGTTCTCGGCGGTGGTGAACGTCTTCGTCTTCTCAGTGGGGATCGTCGTGTTCCGTTCGATCAACGGGGTGGCGATCCCTCCCAATGTCTCGATGGAGAGGGAGAGGGGGGTGACGTCAAGAAGGACGATCTCATCGACCTCCCCGCCGAGGACTCCCCCCTGAATCGCTGCCCCACAGGCGACGACCTCATCGGGGTTGATCTCCTTGTTAACCTTGCCGGGGACGCGGGCGGCGATCAGCTCCTGTACCTTCGGTATCCTCGTCGACCCGCCGACGAGGATCACCTGATCGATCTGATCGGTCTTCTTGTTCGCCTCGTGAAGCGTGGCGTCGACGATCTGGACCGCACGTTGCAGCAGGTCATCGACCATCTGCTCAAACTTGGCACGGGTCAACTTCTTTTCCAGGTGCTTCGGCCCGCCGGCATCGGCGGTGATGTACGGGAGGTTTATCGTCGTCTCCATACGGCTGGAGAGCTCCATCTTCGCGGCCTCAGCTGCGTCTTTCAGCCGTTGCAGCGCGCTCGGGTCGTTGGTAAGATCGATCCCGGTATCCTTGCGGAACTCCTCTTTCAGCCAATCCATGATCCGCCGGTCAAAATCATCCCCGCCGAGCTGTGTGTCGCCGTCGGTAGCAATGACCTCGAAGACCCCGTCCCCGATCTCCAAAATCGAGACATCGAACGTTCCTCCGCCAAGGTCGTAGACGAGGATCGTCTGTTCCTCCCTCTTGTCGAGACCGTACGCAAGGGCGGCTGCGGTCGGTTCGTTGATGATCCGCAGCACCTCAAGGTCGGCGACCTTCCCCGCATCCTTCGTTGCCTGGCGCTGGGCGTCGTTGAAATAAGCGGGAACGGTGATCACGGCCTTATTCACCTTGCTCCCGAGGTATTCTTCGGCGTCCTTCTTCAGCTTCTGCAGGATCATCGCTGCGATCTGTTCCGGCGAGTAGGATGTCGTTTTCCCGGCGTGTGCGATCTTCACCAGGTGGTCGGTTCCCATCTCTCGCTTGATCGAGGCAATGGTGTGCTTGGGGTTGGTGATCGTCTGCCGTTTGGCCAATCGCCCCACCAACCGCTCGTTGCTGTCGGTGAACGCGACCACGGACGGGGTCGTCCGTTCGCCTTCGGTGTTGTTGATCACCTCGGGGCTCCCTCCCTCCAAGACGGCGACACAAGAGTTGGTCGTTCCTAGGTCTATTCCGATAATTTTCTCTTTCATTCTGTTTCCTCCTTGCACTGTTCTTCTTTTCCACTACTTACTTTTACTTTACATGGCCGGAGCACCCGCTCGCTTCGCATGTACCCACGTTCAAACTCGTCTAGGACCACGTTCCGCTCCTCATCGCTTGGGACGCTCAACATGGCCTCGTGTTTGTTGGGGTCGAAGACGGTACCCACCGCTTCGATCGAGCAGACCCCTTTTCTCTGCAGGATCTGCTCGAACTGAGCAAAGATCCTCTCCATGCCGTGGATGAGCGACTCTGCATCGTCCTTCCCCGAGAAGCCGGCGAAGGCACGCTGCATATTGTCGAAGAGAGGAAGAAATTCGAGGATCTCTCGATCGACGATCCGCTCCTCCAAGATTGCTGTCTCGCGCAGTATCCGCTTCTTATAATTATCAAACTCCGCCTGCAGGCGCTTGAGCCGGTCGAGGAGCGAGAGAATCTCCTCCTCTCTCTCTGCCAGCAAGTGCTGCTCGCTTTCCGCTGCCGGCTCCGGCTTTTCCAGTGGTCGGTCGTTATCTACGGTAGTCTTTGCAGTCCTTTTTTTCAGCATTGTAGTTACCTCTCGGAACTCTGAGTGCAGGATGAGACGAGGAGCGTCTCTAGGCGATGGGCTATATAGGTTGTCGCGGAGAGGACCCTCCCGTAGTCCATCCACAGAGGGCCGATCACCCCGAGAGCCCCTGCGTGCGGACGGTAATCGCAGGTGACAACGCTGTAGCCTTCTAGGCCGGGGAGTGCGGGGTCGCCGACAAAGGCAACAGGCCCCCGGCGGTCGCCGCGCGCGCCGCGGATCGCATCGGTGAACGCAGCCTCGTCCTGCACAGCGTGAATTAATCCGGTAAACTGCTCCAGCGAGCGCTCGGAATCGACCTCCTGTAGATCGTCGACCAGGTTTAACAGCCCCTCGTAGAAGAGGTGTTTCTGGGAGCGGCGCTCGAGGAGCCGTCCCAGCAGGAGCAGCGCCTGGCGCACCGGGCGCTCGTGCCAGCCGTCCGGATTCTCTTTCAAGGTCAACTCGCGGATTGCGCTCAATGTAACCCCATGCAGGGTGGAGTCGATGATCTGGGTGATCTGTGCGATCTCCTCTTGGGCAAGATCCTCCTGCAACGGGACCAATCGGTGTTCGACCACGCCGATGTCCGAGATGAGCACCATCAGGAATAGGCGCGCGTCCATCCTAAGTAGAACAACCCGATCAAGACGGGTCTCCTCCATCTGCGGAGGGATGACAAACCCGGTATAACCGGTGATGTTCCCCAACAGAAAGGCGGTCTGCCGCATCGTCTCCCTGATCTCCAGGCAGTGCACCTCGTATGCCTCTGCCACCTCCAACCGCTCCTTTTTGGTCAGTTCAGAGAGGTCGAGGAGCCAGTCTACGAAGAATCGATATCCCTTAGTGGTGGGGACCCGCCCGGAGGAGGCGTACGGTTTTTCGATATACCCAGCTGCCTCAAGGTCGTTCATGTCGTTACGCACAGTGGCGGAACTGACCCGCAGGCCGTAGTCCTCGAGAATCATCCGCGAGGATACAGGCTCGCGCAGCCGGATGTACCGGTCGACGATCTCTTTTAAAATCAGTCTTTGTCTCTCTGGAAGCTCGATCTCAATCATTTAGCACTCTCTTGTGTCGTTTGCTAAATGATAGCCGGTGGGTGTGCAGTTGTCAATGCGCCTATCCGGCGCAGGCGTTGATCCGGTGTGCCCTGCAGCTGGTTGCGTAGCAAGGCCGCCTGTCTGCCAGCCAGGGAGGCCGGTTCCTCGATCCTGTTTACGGGCTGACCAAACCCTAATGATCAATCGCCGGCAACAGTTAGCAGCAGAAGAACTTCTTGTAAGACGCTATTCATGGCTCTTTATCGTTTTAAGTGGGTAGTGGTTTCTAGATTTACACGCGCACGAAGAGTGAGGATAGTTCACCCCTCTGAGATGACAGATCCCCCCT
>JAJOKK010000054.1 GCA_021129875.1 Candidatus Bipolaricaulota bacterium | reverse complement strand
AAACTACACTAAATTCAGCCGGTGGGTGTCTCAAAGTCATTGACAAATTCCACCTTGCCTCCGGGATTGCCTAAGATCTATCTGTGCTCTGCCTAACGATAGACAGGCTGCTTCGCTGGTGCCTAGGAAGCAAAGCGATCTTCCCTCCCCTTTCGAATACTTTTTGATAATTTACGACTTGCAGATCCCCTGGTTCTTCCCGTAAAGTTTACCCGGTGAACAATACGATGAATGAGAGCACACGGGAGACGACGACGGCCGACAGAGAGCGGGGATCTAAGACTGCAGATATTCTGCAGTTCTACTTCCGTGATATCGAGCGTTTTCCACTCCTCGAGCGTGATGAGGAGTATGAACTGGCACAGGCAATGACCGCCGGCGTGGTTGGAGCACGCGAGAAGCTGATTACCTCCAACCTCCGCTTGGTGGTGAAGATAGCCCGGGAGTATTCCGAGACAGGCCTCCCGCTTATCGACCTGATCCAGGAGGGGAACATCGGCCTTATCGAAGCGATCGAGCGCTTCGATATCGAACGTGGCTACAAACTCAGCACGTACTCCGCGTGGTGGATCCGCCGGGCGATCCTCGCCGCGATCACCAACTACTCACGGATGATCCGCATTCCCGACTACCTCTTCCGCGCTATACGACGGCTCGAGCAGATACGCGCCCTCGCCCGTGACGGGCGGCTCGACGATGAGGAGATCACCCGCTCTCTGGGCGTCTCAAGCGACCGGCTACGAAAAATCGAACGGCAGGTCAACGAGATCGTCTCGCTCGACATAACCGTCGGTCGCGATAGTGATGAGCGACTGGACGAGCTGATCGAGGATGAGACCTCTCTCTCCCCGGAACGGGAAGCGCTCCGTCTCCTGTTCCGCTATGAACTGGAACAGGTACTCGATACGCTCTCCGTCCAGCAGGCACGCGCCCTCCGTCTGCATTACGGGATCGATGACGGCCATCCGTACAGTTTTGCCGATGTTGGGAGAAGAATGGAGATCAGTCGCGAGAGAGCACGTCAACTTGTACGACAGGGGTTGAACCGTATCACCGAAAACTGGGGTCACCGCGCACTCGATTTCTACCGTGGCCTGCTGAACGACTAGAAGGCCTTGTTCCCTGGAGTATAGGGGGCTGCCGCACCAGTTACGGCAAGATCAATCACGGCAGGGAAAACAGGATTGGTAAGCATTCAGTAAACCCATACGGGCTAAAATGTGGCAGGCCCTGCACAGTAATTATGCAGGGTAGACCTAGAACCACGGCTTGAACATTCTGCATCACTCGTTACTCATCACTCCGGCCTCTTGGCCGGCCCCTCTGCTCAGACGTGCAGCCACTTGAGTACCTCGCCGAAGCGCCGCTCAACCTCGTCGGCCAGGGCGGGCGAAATCGACTCTGTTGCTATTCTACGTGCTTCCTGCCGCGCCGCGCCGATTATATCCAGGTCGCGGATCAGATCGACTGCGCGGAGTCGACTCAAGAACCCGTGCTGCTTTGTCCCCAATAGGTCCCCGGGTCCACGAATCAGAAAGTCTTCCTCGGCGATCTTGAACCCATCAAGGTGGGTGGTAAAGGCGGTGAGGCGTCTGGTCGCCTCTTCGCTCTTTGTTGTTGCGATGGCGAAACAGGTTGCCTTCTGCCCTGCGCGGCCGATCCGGCCGCGCAGTTGGTGCAGCTGCGATAGCCCGAACCGTTCCGCGTGCTCGATGATCATGAGATCTGCGTCGAGGACGTCGATCCCTACCTCGATCACGGTTGTCGCCACCAACAGGCGGATCTCGCCCGTCTCGAATGCCTCCATGGCGGCGCTCTTCTCCCGAGCCGGCAGCCGCCCGTGGATCAGCCCAACCCCGCTTGCGGCGAAGGCTGCAGAGAGTTCCTCTGCAACCTGAGTCGCCGCTTTCAGGTCGAGCTTCTCCGACTCCTCAACCAGCGGGAGGACGACGTACCCTTTGCTCCCCGCCACGAGGAGTCGTTCTACCTCTGCGTAGACTTCGGCCCGACGGTTCTCCGCCAGCCACACGGTGTGGACCGCTTTCTCCCCCAGCGGCATCTCCTTGATCAATGAGATGTCGAACTCCCCGTATAAGGTGAGGGCGATTGTACGGGGGATCGGGGTTGCGCTCATCACCAGGATATCGACCGCTTCTCCCTTCTCCTCGATCAGCGAACGCTGAACCACGCCGAAGCGATGCTGTTCATCGATGATCACCAAGCCCAACGCACAGAAAGCGACGTCCTCCTGGATTAGGGCGTGTGTTCCCACAAGGAGATCGATCTCCCCAGCGGCCAGGTTCTCTTTCACCGCGGTCTTATCCTTCGTCGTCCCGGTAAGAACGGCGATGCGGACGGGAAGATCGGCGAGCAAGCGGCGTAGCCGGGAAACGTGCTGTTCGGCAAGGATCTCTGTGGGGACCATGAACGCAGCTTGATACCCAGCGTCGATCGCGGCGAGCGCGGCGATCAGGGCGACGATTGTCTTTCCGGATCCGACGTCCCCTTGCAGCAGGCGCATCATCCGGAGCGACGCACGTAGGTCGGCAAGGATCTCCCGCAAAACACTCTGCTGGGCTGCGGTGAGGGAGAAGGGAAGGTGGGCGAGGAATGAATCAACGAGCTTTCCGGAATCGGCATGCGATCGTCCCTGGCCGGTGAGGGACGTCTGCGCCATCCCGAGTTGAAGGAGAAATATCTCCTCAAAGGCGAGACTGCGGCGGGCCCGTTCGAACTCATTCGGATCTGTGGGGAAGTGAAGCATACGGACGGCGGCGTCCTTGGAGAGCAGGCCGTACTCACCTTTCACGCGGTCGGGGATGACTTCGCGGAATGCGCCGCCGTACGCCTCTAGGTTGCGGAGGATCAGGGTGCGGAGGAAGCGGTCGCTCACCCCTTCCGTAGCCGGGTAGATCGGAACAAGTCTCCCTGTCTCTGCCTTCTCCCCCGCCTTCTCCCATACTGGGGAGTTCATCCGCAGTTGCCCGTAACTCTGTTCCACCTTCCCGAAAACGTCGATCTCGGCTCCGCGGTGGAGTTGCTCGGCGATCCATGGCTGGTTGAACCAGACAGGGTAGAGGAAGCCGGTCCCGTCCTCTATCGTCGCCCGCACTACCGTGGTACGTTTGTTTATGCGGCGCTGATCGACAGCGACGACCTTCCCTCGCACACAGACTTCCTGCCCATGGCGCAGCTGCCCGATTTGGGAGAAACGCGATCGATCCTCGAGGCGGCGGGGGAGGTAGGTGAGAAGGTCCTCGATCGTGTTGATTCCAAGCTTGTTCAGCCGCGCAACGCGCTTCGCCCCCACCCCCTTTGCGTAGCGGATCTGGAGCAGGAGGTCCTCGAAGGCGCCAGCCTTGGCAGGAGGGGTCACGTCTGCTCCTGCTAGGAAATCGAAGAGGAGGGAGACGACTTGTTGACGTCCGAAGCGATCTTTCCGGGCATACTCGGCGACAATCGCGAGAGCGCCTGGAAGGTTGAGCCGGATGAACTCTTCCAGCCCGCAGGTGGTCGCGTTATCGCTGTAGCCGCGTGCACTCTCGATGTTAAGGACCTTCCCGGTCAAGATCGTCTTATCGTCGTTCTCCTGTGACATATCGGTTACTATATAATCAGTTGCTATCGGAGGCAAGAGAGATGGGGACAGAGATCAGGACTTACGGGGATTCAGTCCTCCGTCGTAAGGCCGCCCGCGTGACAAAGATCGATTCTGAGACGAAGCGGATCGCCGAGAAGATGGTGGAAGCGATGCTCCGCGCCAACGGGGTCGGGATCGCCGCCCCTCAGATCGGCGTCTCCAAGCGGATCATCGTCCTTGACCTTAACGACGAGTTTCACGTCCTGGTGAACCCCGAGATCGTCGAGACCTCAGAGGAGTCGGTAACGATCGCGGAGGGGTGCCTGAGCATCCCCGGGGTTGATGCGGCGGTCGACCGGAAGCTGCGGGTGCACCTGCGCGGGGTCACTCTCGATGAGAAGACGGTCGATATCGAAGGCGAGGGGTTGCTGGCCCGGGCGATACAGCATGAAATCGATCACCTGAACGGCGTCCTATTCATCGACTATCTCAGCCCTGCCGAGCGACGCAGCCTGCTCAACGAATATAACCACAAACAGCAGGAGAAGACCGAATGAGGCTCGTCTTCCTCGGCACATCGGCGTTCGCCTGCCCGGCGCTCAGAGCGCTCTCTGAGGCTCATGATGTCGTGCTCGTTGTCACCCAACCGGATCGACCGGCCGGTCGGAGGCGCGAGATGCGTCCGTCTGCGGTTAAGGTTGCGGCAAGCGAGTGTGAACTCAAACTCGCCCAGCCGGAGTGCATCAACAAACCCGCCGGACTAAACGCCCTGCGCGCCGCCGCTCCCGAAGCGATCGTCGCTGCCTCCTACGGCCAGATCTTACGCAAAGAGGTCTTTTCCCTCCCCCGCTACGGGGCGATCAACATCCACGCCTCCCTCCTCCCTGCGTACCGTGGGGCCGCGCCGATCAACTGGGCGATCATCAACGGCGAAGTGGAGACTGGGAACACCACCTTCCTGATCAATCAGCGGGTGGATACCGGGAAGATCCTCCTCCAAAAGACGCTTGCGATCGGGAAGGACGAGACAGCAGGTGAACTGCACGACCGTCTGGCAGAGCTTGGGGCGGAACTGATCCTGGAGACGTTGAGCGGAATCGAAAGCGCGACCCTGCAACCGATCGAACAGGATGACAGCGTAGCCTCGCTCGCCCCAAAACTCCGCCGCGAAGACGGGAGGATCGACTGGACGCAGGCAGCACATACGATCCACAACAGGATCCGGGGGATGAACCCCTGTCCCGGCGCATTCACCCGCTTAAAAGATGAGTGGATAAAGGTGCATCGGACCACTCTGACCGGGATCGGTTGTGGCGATACACTCTCCGGCGAGATCACCCTGCAAGAGACCGGCCGCCTCCTCATTGCTACAGGGGACGAACTGATCGAGATCACCGAGATCCAGCGTGAGTGCCGTCTACGCACCGGTGGACGCGATTTTTTAAACGGTCTGCGCGGCGACGGACGCTTTAGCTAAGCGAACACGCGCTGCGATCCCGTTTTTTGGCTCTTCGGCGTTTTGAGTGGGTAGGTGGAAGTTTTCGATCCTGCTCGTCGTGAGTTTTCTCCCTGCGTCGCGCATCCACCAGGCTGAGAGGCTCCGCACCTCCCCTCCCCTTGCCCCTCCCATCGAGGGAGGGGGGGGTGCAGACTTGC
>JAJOKK010000100.1 GCA_021129875.1 Candidatus Bipolaricaulota bacterium | reverse complement strand
GCAACCCGTAAAGAGAAGAGGTTTGTGCAAGAACCTGTATGGGTTTACTGAATGCTTACCCTTTTTCATCCCCCTTCTTAATGCAAAACTTCCCTTGCACTGTCGCTTCTCAGCCTATCCGAACAATCCGCAGTACGACTGCGGTCGTTAACCGGAGCGGTTGAAACCACTGTCGGCAGCACTTTCCGGGTAGGCTCTCAGAGGCGAAAATTCTTAGTTATCCCTGCAACTGTCGCCGCACCAACTATAGATACTGCTCACCTCGCCTTCTTCACCTTCAGTGTAGATCCGGCCGTGACAACTTTCAGCTTCTTGGCAACGATCTCCTTCAGGTTCTTCCCCGGCTTAAAGGCCGGCACGACCTTTTTCGGAACGGTAATCGACTTTTGAGTCTGCGGATTGATCCGTTTGGACTCTTTTCGCGCTCTGGTCTCAAACTTCCCAAACCCGGTCAGAAGGACCTCTTCGTTGGAGACCAGTGTCTCTGTGATCAGGTCGATCATCGCGTCGAGAGCCTTGCGTGCATCCTTCTTAGTTAGCCCGGTCTTTGACGCAAGCTTATCTGCGAACTCCCCTTTGTTCACCCTGTTACCTCCCCTCTTCCAGAAAATTTGCATCATTATAGCTATTGACAGCCCCTTTGTCAAGAGGGGACGGCATTATCGCACCGATCCTCCCGCTGTCCTGGTGCCTTTCCTTGTCCCCAGCGCGCTTTAGGCGATTTGACTTCCATTGTCGCGGCGGGTAAAGTTAGCACTTAGATATCGACAGCGAGGTGTAAGTGTGAAAGAATACGAGATTGTGTATGTCTTCCGCCCGGATCTCTCCGATGAGGATCGCAGTAAGAAGATTGAACGGATCCATGGATTGATCACCGAAGGCGGGGGAGAGATTGAGAAGACCGACGATTGGGGGAAGCGGACGCTCGCCTACGAGATCGATCACTACCCCGAAGGGTACTACGGCCTCACCCTGTTTCAGCTTCCACCACAAGGGGTGAACCTTGTGAAGGAGCGCCTGAATATCGACGAGGAGATCCTTCGCTATCAGATCGTCGTTCGCTCCACGTAGGAGGGTAAAGATGTCTGCCAGCTTCAACAAGGTGATCCTGATCGGGAACCTCACTGCGGATCCCGAGCTTCAGTACACGGCGAGCGGGACGGCGCGTGCGAAGTTTAGCATTGCGGTCAATCGTAAATATAAGGATAATTCCGGCCAGCTGCACGAGGACGTCACCTTCGTTCCGATCGTGGCGTGGGGGGCGCAGGCGGAGAACTGCGCCAACTACCTGAGCAAGGGTCGGTCAGTGGCGGTCGAAGGGCGTCTGCGGATCGATAGCTTCGAAACCCCGGAGGGGGAGAAGCGAAAGTTCACCGAGGTCGTTGCTCAGAACGTTCAGTTCCTCGGCGGGCCACCGCGAGCGGAGAGCGAGCCCGGAACGGTCCCCCAGGCCGAGACCCGGCAGGCAGTGCCGACAGCTAGTCCACCGCAATCAGCGGGCGGGCAGCCGGCCAAGAGGACGAATGAGGAGGTTCCTTTTTAGGTTATGTTCTACAAACGAAAACGCATTTGCCGTATCTGTGAGCAAAAGAGCGGCCCTGACTACAAGAAACCGGAAGTACTTAAACAGTATATGAACCGCCTGGGAAAGATCCTTCCCAAGCGTGCGACACGTCTGTGCACGAAACACCAGCGCCATGTGGCGCTACAGATCAACCGCGCCCGCAAACTCGCGCTCTTGCCTTATGTAGGTGAACCGCGGTCGATCCCTGACGCACGTCCACGCCGGAGGCGATGACCGTAACCGGTGATGATCGGATCACTGCAAAATTAAGCCATCCCTCGAACAAATATCCTCTTTCCCCTCAGCTGGCCAGGCTCCTCGATCGCTATCGCGGGAGGAGTGTGGCCGATGCGGTTGGAGGACAGATGAGTGAAGTGGGATGCGGCCGCTGTTGTATAATCGAACGGTGTGCGCCGGTTGGCACAGCGCTCCCGCCAAAGAAGAGGGCGACTGAGTCGCTCCTTTCCGAGCTACGTCTCCTCTTCGGAATCGGGACGGAGTACGATCGCCGGCTGCGCGAGCAAGGGTATGGCTCTATCCCCTCTCTCCTCTCCCATCCTCGCTTCGCCGGTCCGGCTGCCGATTTACTGGAGGATTGGAGCGAGCCCCTCGATCCTGTACGGGTTAACGCCACCCTATCCACTTGGCTCCCTGCATCGCACCCTCTATTCCTGCAGCTGCTCTCCCTGGTCCCGTACGAGCGGATCCTCTTCTTCGACCTGGAGACATTAGGCCTGTTCGGCGTACCGATCGTCCTCGCCGCCCTTGGCCAGCCCGGCGCCGCCGAGATCCGAATCACCCAGTACCTCGCCTGTTCCATCGATGAAGAGGTGGCTCTGCTCGAAGGGGTAGGGGAGGCACTCTCGCAAGCCTCACTCATTCTGAGCTACAACGGAAAGTCGTTCGACTGGACGTACCTACGGGAGCGGTTCGCATACTACGGACTTCGATTCGATTACTCTCCGATCCATATTGACCTCCTCCATCACGCCCGGCGAGCGTACCGCGACCTTCTCCCTGATGTGCGGCTCGGCACCATCGAGCAGCGGGTCCTCGGGGTCGGGCGCACAGAGGATCTCCCCGGCGAAGCAGTCCCTGAATACTACGAGAGATACCTGCGAAGCGGAAATCCCGGCCCGCTCGTGCCGATCATCAACCACAACCAGCAGGACGTCGCGACCCTTGCTCTCCTCCTAGAGAACCTGCTTTCCTCTCACCGATAATGCTCACCGACCTTATCTCCCGGCTGAAGCAAGAATCGTGGTATTGCGATCAGATCGCCTACGTGGCCAAGATCCCACCGACTACGACAGCTCCGCCTGTGGACGGGCAGACCTCGATCGCGCTTCACCCGGTACTGCAAGACTATCTCGCAGAGAACGGGATCACCCTATACCGCTATCAGGAGGAGGTGATCGAAGCTGTGCGGGCAGGGAGCGATGTGACTATCACCACCCCCACCGCCTCGGGGAAAACACTTGCGTTCAACCTACCGATATTCGAGACACTCCTCGAAGACCCGGAAGGGTGCGCCCTCTACCTCTACCCGTTAAAAGCACTGGCGAACGATCAACAAGAGAAGCTTCTCTCTCTCGAACACGCCGCAGGCCTTAAGCTCTTCCCCAACGTCTATGACGGGGACACCCCAGCGAACAAGCGGGGTCGGATCAAACAGGTCTCCCGCCTTATTCTCACCAACCCGCACGCATTGCACTACTACCTCCCCTGGCACCACCAGTGGAGCCGTTTCTTCAGCCGCCTCCGGTATATTGTGATCGATGAGGCGCACCGCTACCGCGGTCTGTTCGGGGCGAACGTGGCCCTCCTTCTGCGACGGCTCTTCCGCCTGCTCAACCACTACGGCGCCTCCCCGCAGATCATCCTCTCCTCCGCCTCGATCTCTAACCCTGTGGAGCATGCCCGCGCCCTCACCGGGAGGGACGTCGTCTCCATCTCCGAAGAGTCCTCTGTTCACGGCGAGAAACAGATCCTCTTCTGGGACGCACTCCTCGACCCCTCCCGCTCGATCACAATGCAGGCGGCGGAACTTCTTGCCTTCCTCACCGCAGCCGGGGTGCAGACCCTCTGTTTTACCGGCTCGCGGGCGATGGCCGAGGTCGTCGCCCGCGCGGCCCGCGACAGAGGGGCAAGGAACGTCCTCTCCTACCGTGCCGGCTACCTACCGCAGGAGCGGCGTGAGATCGAAACGGCTTTGCGGGAGAGGCGGATCGACGGGGTCGTCTCTACGAGCGCGCTCGAAGCGGGGATCGATATTGGAAGCCTCGACGCGGTCATCCTGGTCGGTCTTCCCGGTAGTCTCCTCTCGGCCTGGCAGCAGGCCGGGCGCGCCGGTCGGGGGAACGATCCCTCGCTCGTCGTATTCATGCCGTATGAAAACCCGCTCGATCGCTACTTCCTTCACCACCCGGAGCAATTCCTCGGGAAAGAGCGCGAACAGCTCGTCATCCAACCGGAGAACCCCGACATGGCGGCCTTACACCTGATGTGCGCCGCGGCCGAGCTCCCTCTCCGGGCTGAGGAGGTTTGCCCAGGAGGGCTCTCCTCAGAAAAGATCGCGGCGAAGGAGGGAGACCTCCTTGATAAGCTTGCGGCAAGCGGCTTTCTGGCGAAGACGCCGCGCGGCTACATCTACCGCGGGCGGAAACGGGCGCACGATCTCCTGAAACTCGACGCAATCGCCGGGGAAGGGGTCAGGCTTATCTGCGAAGGGAGGCTGATCGAGACGATGGACCGGTTGCGGGCCCGGCGCAACGCGTACCCCGGCGCCGTCCTCCTCCACCGGGGGGAGACGTATCTGGTAGAGAGGCTTGATCTGGAGGAAGGGGTCGCCGTACTGCGCCAGGAAGAGGTCAGCTATCATACAAAGAGTATGCGTACCTTCACGGTGAATATTCTCGCGACGGAGGAGACGCTCGCCGGGCGATCGGCCTCTGCCGTATCGGCAACGACAGTCGTCGGTACACCAGTCGTCAGTCGGGGGCGCGCGCAGGTGACCGAATCGTTCGCAGGATACAAGAAGATCCATTCCGGCCGGACGCTTTCGATCGAAACGCTCGACTTACCCGAGCAGATCTACGAGACCGACGCACTGTGGATCACCTTCCCAACTGCGATCGCTGGAGTCCCGGCGGAGAAGCTTTTTGGGGGACTACATGGCGCGGAGCACGCCCTGATCGCAATGGCCCCACTCCTCGTCCTCTGCGACCGCGAGGATATCGGCGGAGCATCCACCCCGTTCCACGAAGCGACCGGCGCTCCGACAATCCTTATCTTCGACGAGATCGACGGAGGAGCCGGGATAGCCGAGGTCCTCTTCTCCTCGCTTCACCGCCTCGCCGAGGAAGCGTGGAAGCTAGTCTCCGACTGCTCGTGCGAGAGCGGATGTCCGGCCTGCATCTATTCCCCCCGCTGCGGGAGCCGGAACCACCCACTCGACAAAGGCGGAGCGATCCGCGCCCTACGTCTCCTTGCAAGTGAGCTTGCTGGTGAGCTTGCTGGTGAGTCGCAGAAGAGCAGGTGAGCAGTAAAGAATCCCGCAGTAAGCCGTGGGGCATTGAAATGCAGAACCGGCCGAAGCGAAGTTGATCCTCATGTTGCAGATTGATGGAATACGTTCTCAATTCAGAGAGAACAGCGCACACAAATTTCAATGCAGAATGGAAAATGCAAAGTATAAAATG
>JAJOKK010000068.1 GCA_021129875.1 Candidatus Bipolaricaulota bacterium | reverse complement strand
GAGGGTGCCGCGGAGCCTCTCAGCCTGGGGGACGCACGCCGCAACCCGCGGGCACTTTGATCGTGCCGAGGACGTTGTTAGCGGTTTCATCAACGCATGTACGTGCGTGTATAATCTAATCCTTAAAACCGTGATTCGTAAGGAGATGGCATGCAAAAACCTACGCTGGTCATAATGGCCGCCGGTATTGGAAGCCGGTACGGCGGGCTGAAGCAGATCGATCCGATCGGACCGAGTGGTGAGATCATCATCGACTACTCGGTTTACGATGCGCTCGGTGCCGGCTTCGGAAAGGTTGTGTTCGTGGTTCGGGAGGAGATCAAGAGCGCCCTTAAAGAGAGGATCGATCGATCCATTGCGAAGCGGTGCGAAACGGCTTATGTGATCCAAAGGACCGAGAACGTCCCTGCTGGGTTCGCAGTCCCGCCGGAGAGGGAGAAGCCCTGGGGGACCGGTCACGCAGTGCTCTGTTGCCGGGATGTCGTCGACGCTCCCTTCGCCGTGATCAATGCCGATGATTTCTATGGACGTTTGGCGTATCAAACACTCTGCGATTACCTAAGACAAGCGGAAGACCGAAACGGGAGATATGATTACAGCATGGTCGGCTATCCCCTCGAGAAGACCCTCTCCGAGCATGGACAGGTGACGCGCGGAGTCTGCACGGTAAGCGGAGAAGGATTTCTGATGGAGATAGACGAGCGGGCCGGTATAGAAAAATCCAACGCGAGTGCACAGTACACCGAAGACGGAACGAACTGGGTTGCTATCCCGCAGGGAAGCCTTGTTTCGATGAACATGTGGGGGTTCACCCCAAGCCTGTTCTCAGAACTCGAGGCACGGTTCGCACTCTTCCTTGCCAAGAGCGGCAGGGGCCTTAAAGCCGAGTTTCTCCTTCCCGATCTCATCGGATCACTCGTCGCGGAGAAGAAGGCGCAGGTGAAAGTCCTATCGACCGATGCGTGCTGGTTCGGGGTCACCTATCAGCAGGATAGACCCTGGGTCAAGAGAGCGATCGGCTCGTTGATCCAAGCTCAGATCTATCCGGCGGACCTCTGGAAGAACAAAGAAAAATGATCCCGATTCTGCATACCTCCTCTGATTTGCACCGGTGTGTATTCGCGTACAGACAGCAAAAGATCTTGCAGAGAAGGATAGGGACGGGTATCATTTTTGTTAACAGACTGAATGAGACGCTGCCTCGGTGGGATTACCGCCGGAGCAGCCGCCTAAAGGGGGCACTACTGATGAAAAAGATGATCATCTTGTTGTTGTTGGCACTATTGTCGTTCGCCCTGATGGGGGGAGCGGAGGAAATACTAGAAGCAGAAGTGACAGAAGCAGAAATGCCGGAAGCACCGGTCGACTTAGGGTTCGGATTCCTGGCCGGGTTTCTGCCCCTGGATCTTGGTCCGCTAAACGCGATTCTGGGCAACGAAGGTCATCCTGAACTTCCCGAACGTTTAATGGTCTTCGGGTCCTTCAGCAACCTGTGGGACGATGTACCCATGAGTATCGGCTCTATCATGCTGCAAGGGACCGTTGCAGCCAGTACAGACGAACGCAAGAGCTCACTTACCCTGAATTTCTGGGGAGGAACCGGGGAGTACGTGCGCCAGTTTGGGAATGGGAGCGAGCTTGGCATTGGGGCGGCGCTGGGTATGGGGTCGGTAATCCTCCAGGTTCGGCATCGCGCTGCCGATGATATTTTCGACCTGATCGCCCGGCCGACGCTATCGCGGGCCTATCTCACTTTTTGGGGAGGGATCCCGTACCTGCGGATGCAGATCCACCCCCTTGAGTGGTTGAGGGTCGAGGGTGTCTTCGGCTACCTGCTGGCGTTCAGCTGCCCATGGACAGAGAACGGCACGGTAGTGGAGGGACTGCGCCCATCGTTCAACGCACCGTTTATCGCGGTACGGGTTTCCCTCAGCTTCCCGCTGCCCGATGAGCTGCCGGCAGAATAGGGCCCATTCATCGACCCCTCCCTGAGAGGAGCGGCGGTCTCCCGCCGGCAAGCCTTTGCTACTGACGGCAGAGTGGGCCACCCCCCCCTCCTTCGATCATCCGGCAAAGAGCGGTACGATCTGGAAGCGGTCCACATCGACCAGTCCGCGATCGGTGAGCTTGAGGGATGGGATGACCGGGAGGGCTAAGAAAGATAGGGTCATGAACGGAGCGGGCAGGGTGCATCCTAGGGACCTTGCCGCACGATCGAGTGCGCTTGCCTGCGTAACGACCTCGGAGAGCGGCCGGTCGGAGATCAACCCGGCGATCGGAAGGGGGAGAGAGGCGAGAACCTGCCCGTCCACAACCGCTGTCTGCCCCCCACCCAGAGAGGTTAGAGCAGCGACGGCGGCGTGCATATCCGCGTCGTTTGTTCCCACAACAACCACGTTGTGCGAGTCGTGCGCTACCGTGGAGGCGAGCGCCCCGCGCTGAAGGGTGAACCCCTGAACGAGCCCCAGCCCGACATTCCCCGTCCCCTGATGCCGTTCGACCACCGCGAGCTTCAGTAGGTCCCGCTCGGGGTCTGCAACGACCTCTCCTTGCTCAATACGCGGTTCGACACGGTAGGCCCTGGTCATCACCTGATCGGGGACCACCCCGATCGCGCGTGCCATCCCCTCCCCGGCGGGGATGCGGAAGGATAGTCTCTCCAGATCGACCCGCATCGTCCCGCGCACCCCTTTATCCGCATAGGACGAAAGATCGACCAGCACGCGTCCGTTCGCGGCGATCAACTGCCCATCCACATAGACCCTTGCAATCTGCAGCGACTCCAGGTCGGAGAGGACCAGAAGATCCGCCCTGTACCCCGGAGCGATCGCTCCCAGATCGGAGAGGCGGTAGGCGCGTGCAGTGTGGATCGTTGCCGCGGCGATCGCCCTTTCCGGCGGGACCCCGCTCGCAATCGCCTTGCGCACGATATCGTCCATATGCCCCTCGGAAAGGAGGGTTTCCGGATGACGATCGTCGGTGCAAAAGTGGACGAACGGAAGGCAGCGATCGGTGAGGAGTCCGAGCAGCGGAGCGAGGTTGCGCGATGTCGTCCCCTCCCTGATGAGGATATGCATCCCAGCGCGAAGCTTTGCTCTCGCCTCATCGAGGGTGGTGCATTCATGGTCGGTACGGGGACCGGCAAGGACGTACGCCCACAGATCCGGCCCCACGAGCCCGGGAGCGTGGCCGTCGATCGGGCGGCCACGGGCGGCCGCAAGCTTAGCATGCACCCCAGGATCCATCCCGATCACCCCGGGGAAGTTCATCATCTCCCCCAAACCGATCACCCTCTCCCAACCGAGGACCTCGGTTATCTCCGCTGCGGAAAGCTCCGCCCCTGAGGTCTCGAGCGGGGTTGCCGGTACACAGGAAGGCGCCATAAGAAAGGCCCGAAGCGGTAGGTCTTCCGTTGCATTGAGCAGGTACCGGATCCCGGCAAGGCCAAGCACGTTCGCGATCTCGTGCGGATCAGCGATCACCGTGGTCGTCCCATGGGGGAGGACGGCCCGGGCGAACTCCGCCGGCATCAGCTGTGAACTCTCGATATGCATATGCGCATCGATCAACCCGGGGATAAGGAAGTCCCCGTCGAGGTCGATCGTCTCTCTCGCCTCGCAGGCGCCGAAGCCGACGATGACCCCGTCCTTCACTGCCACGTCCCCACAAAAGAACGATCCAGAGAAGAGATCGAGCACCATTCCATTCCGCAGCAGGAGATCCGCAACAGCCCTCCCCTGTACACCTGTTTCCTGCAGCCGCTCATTGATCATCATCATCATCATCATCATCATCATGACGCCAAGGATAGCATAAGAGCGACCGGCCGCCAACCGCGGGTTGGAGACAAACACTCTTTTAAGAGTGCTTTCATGGTAAGCATTCAGTAAACCCATACTGGCTGAAATGTGGAAGGCTTAGAATAGCGGATTGGAATTGATAGACACAGATCAGCGAATAGAGAACATACCTGCGATCTTATCGCATCCGCTCAGGCGACGGAAGCTATTGTTGCTCGTCTCCTAAGCCTATTCCATGCTCGTCCTTACCTTCATGCTCCGTGTAGCACGCAACAAGAAATGGGCGTTCCGCCGCATGAACCTCCTACCTGGATCTTAAGACTGCTCCCCTGTTGGCGGGGGCGACGAGCGCTCTGTAGCGAGCCGAAAAGCCCTCGGGCACTCTGAGCGGGGACGGTTTCCGGCCTTCCCGGCGACGAATCATCTCCTCTGCGTCGATGCGAACAGCCAGCTGTTTGTTGGAGATGTCGAGTTCGATCTCATCTCCCTCGTTGATCAGGGCGATCGGCCCTCCGTCGGCTGCCTCCGGGCAGATGTAGCCGACAGCGGCCCCGCGCGTCGCTCCGGAAAAGCAACTGTCGGTCAGGAGGACCACCCTGTCGTCCAGTCCCATCTCGGCCAGGATGGAGGTGGGCATCAGTATCTCGGGCATCCCCGGCCCACCGCGAGGCCCTTCGTAACGGATGACGACCACGTCGCCGGCCTGGATCCGCCCGCCCAGAATGGCAGTGCGAGCTGAGTCTTCATCCTCAAAGACGCGTGCCGGCCCCTGGTGATGCCGCATCTCCGGTAAGACCCCTCCTGTCTTGACCACTGCTCCATCCGGGGCGAGGTTCCCCCATAGGATACTGATCCCGCCGTCGCTGCAATAAGGGTCGTCGACCGGGCGGATGACTTCGGAGAAGCGGCACGCTCCGTGCAGGTTCTTGGTCACTCTCTTCCCGGTCACTGTCCGCGCCTCGCAGTGCAGTAATCCGTGATTCAGAAGTTCCGCCATAACCGCGGGCACCCCTCCTGCCTCGTCGAACTCCTGCATCCGGTGGGGATCGGACGGGCTGAGTTTAACCAGGTATGGGATTCTGTTGCTCATCATGTCGAACCGTTTCCACGGGAGCGGAACGCCGGCTTCGTGGGCGATCGCCGGTAGGTGCAGCACGGTGTCGGTCGCGCCGCCGATCGCCATGTCCACTGCAATGGCATTCTCAAACGCGGTCTGTGTCATGATGTCGCGTGGCTGAATCCCTTCGCGAACCAGGTGCAATATCTGCATCCCGGTCTGCTTGGCCAGCCGCAGCCGTGCCGCCGCGACCGCAGGGATCGTCCTGTTGCAGGGTAGCCCCATCCCCAGCGCCTCGGTCAGGCAGTCATTGTGTTGGCGGTGAACAGGCCGGCACAGGAGCCGTAACCAGGGCAGGCGGCTAGCTCTTGCAGCTCCTCCTCGTTCATCCGCCCGGCTTTGTGCTCGCCCACCGCCT
>JAJOKK010000074.1 GCA_021129875.1 Candidatus Bipolaricaulota bacterium | reverse complement strand
GCGTAGTGGAACATCCGTTGTAGCACACCCCGGCTCGAATGAAAAAGTTGTTGGAGGTCTTAGGCGTGGGTATGGGAAGGCGAAGAAGCGCAGCTTGCAGGCGGAACCGCAAATAAACTCAATAACTCAATCGTTCAATCGGTTTCTACCGCATGTAGATCCCGCCGTTTGCGTTGATCGTCTCCCCGGTGATGTATCCTGCCTCCTCGGAGGCGAGGAAGGTGACGAGGGCGGCGATCTCATCCGGCTCGGCGGCACGGTGCGCTGGGATCTTCGCATAGATCGCATCCCCGCTCGCGGCGAGTGCCGCCGCGGTCATGCTCGTCTTTGTATAACCGGGAGAGACGGCGTTCGCTGTGATTGTAGGGGCGAGTTCCAACGCTAACGATTTTGTCAGTCCGATCAGCCCCGCCTTGGCCGCGGCGTAGTGTGCTCCGTGGGTCGACCCGGTCATCGCCCGCAGGGAACAGATGCTGACGATCCGTCCCCACGGCTCGGCCTTCAGGTAAGTGAGGGCGGCCTTGACCGTGTACAGGGCGGAGGAGAGGTTGACCGCGATTGCGCGGTTCCAATCCTCGATCGTCATCTCGTCGACTGTGCGGTGCTGGGAGAACCCAGCGTTGTTGATTACGATGCGAATCCCGCCAAAATGGTCGGCCGTCCTCTCGACTAGGGTACAGACTTGGCCGTAGTCGGCGACGTCCCCTTGAATTGCGATCGCGCGTCCGCCCGCGCCTTCGATCTCATGGACCAATGCGTCTGCCTGATCGGCCCGCTCCAGGTAATTGATCCCGACCCCGTAACCAGCAGCGGCCAAACGGCGGGCGATCGCCGCTCCGATTCCGCGTGAGCTACCTGTGATTACGGCTCCGGGAAGGTTTACAGAGAGATGGTCTTTTGTCGTCATAGTCTCTCGATTATAGGCGAGCAACACCCTGATTGCGCACCGATCATACGCAAAAGAAGATCAGCGCGTCAGCTGTTCGGGGCGATGATCCGATCGATCAGGCCGTAGTCGACCGCCTCTTGTGCGGACATGTAGTAATCACGATCGGTATCCTTGGCGATCTTCTTCTCACTTTTCCCAGTATGTTCGGCGAGGATATAGTTGATTCGGTCGCGCACTCGCAGGAGTTCTTCGGTCTGCAGCTTGACATCGGTGGCCTGCCCTTGTACTCCGCCGAGGACTTGATGGATGAGGATGCGGGCGTTGGGGAGGGCCGAACGCTTCCCCTGGGTCCCGGCAGCGAGGAGGACCGCGCCCATGCTCGCCGCCTGGCCGATGCAGATCGTGGCTACGTCGCACTTAACATAGCGGATCGTGTCGTAGATCGCAAACCCGGCAGTGACCGAGCCTCCCGGGGAGTTTATGTACAGCTTGATGTCCTTTGACGGGTCCTTCGATGCGAGGAACAAGATCTGCGCGATGACGACGTTCGCTACATCGTCACAGACCGGATCGCGGAGGAAGACGATCCTATCCTCCAACAGGCGCGAATAGATATCGTAGGTCCGCTCGGCATGGCCGGTATGGTCGATCACAAATGGAATCTGTGCGCTCATTCCCCTTCCTCGGTGAGTCTTGCCTCGTTGTACATAATGTCGATGACACGAGTGTTCACTGTGGTCGTGCGGTACTCCTCCCAGCGATCGTTAGCCTTTATCTGGGCGACGAACCTCAGCGGGTCCTGATGTTTCTTCACTGCTTCATCGCTGGCAAGCTTCTCCAATTCATCGTCGTCAACCGTTATCCCCTCTTTTTCAGCGATCTGCGTCAGAAGGAGTTCACGTTGCAGACGGGCGGTGACTGCAGTGTGCTGTTCGGCGAGCAGTTCCTCTTCGCTCTTCCCAAGCTTTTCCAAACGATCTTCGAAAGATATGGAGAGTTCAGCGAGGTCTTGCTTCATCTTCTCCATCTCCTCTTTTACTATCTCGGCGATGAAAGATTCGGGAAGGGGGATCTCTACCTGTTCGACGAGGCGATCGAGAAGCGCAATCCTGATTTTTTGTTTGCGGTTATGAGCGACGCTCTCTGCAAGGTTCTCCTTGATGTTCTCCTTCAGAGCGGCGAGGTTGTCCAAGCCGGCGGTTTTGGCCAGATCGTCGTCGATCTCCGGCAGCACGAGTTCCTCCACTCCGAGGATGGTCAGGGATGCATGCTCGACCCCCTCGTCGGGGAGGTTCACCTCGACCGTATCGCCGATCTTGCTGCCGATCAGTACCGCTGATGCCGAATCTTCCTCGACATGAGCCTTCCATTTCTCCTCGCCATCCTGTATGTGCACGATATTTCCTGATGCAACGACGGCCTCGTCTTTGGTGACGGTCGTGGCGCAACGGTGACAGAGCTGGTCCAGTGCCTTCTGTATATCCTCTGCGCTAATCACCTTTTCCGGCTCGACCGCGAGCTCTATCCCACGGTATTCGGGGAGCTCAATCGTCGGTAGGATCGAGAAACTAGTTGTAAAGACGAACTCCCCTTCATCTTCATCGGAGACGACGGCGAGTTGCGGCGTGGTCACCGGATTAAGTTCGAGCGACGTAATTGCCTGCTTCAGATGTCGTTCCTTCAGCTCATTTTGCGCTTCTTCGAGGAACAGCTTGCGCCCGAAGCGCGCGTCGAGAAAGCTGCGCGGTACACGTCCTTTGCGGAAACCAGGGATCTGCATCTCTTGTCCGTAGCGGCGATAGATCGCTTCGACCCCGTTCTTAACAACCGGCGCAGCGACCGTCACCTGTACGGTCACTTCGTTGGCCGACCGCTCTTTTATCTCATAATTTGCATCGTTCTTTGTCACGGCAAGACCACTCCATATTGGGATTATATTTGCACAATTATACGAATCGGCCGCCTTTACGACAAGGCAACAAAACCGGTCCAGCTAGTGGAAGGCGAGGAACAACCAGCGGATCCCGAGGAGTGCCTGCGGGATTCCGTCAATCAGGCCGAACAGAGGTTGGAGCCCCCCAAGAAGGATGATCGCAAGGAGGATGAAGAATCCGTACCGTTCGAGGGTGATCATCGCCCGCCGCCCCGCCGGCGGGAGGAAATAGGCGAGGACTCGCGAGCCATCGAGCGGAGGAACAGGAATCATGTTGAAGAAGGCGAGGATGATGTTAAAGATCACGAACATGCCGAGAAGGAAGAAGATAACCTGCGTAATGTTCGCAGGGAGAGTATAGCGATCCGCGAAGAAGAAGGAGTCGGGGACCGCGCGGATGGCGATCCGTCCGACCACGGTCGTTGCTAGGGCCAGTGCGATGTTCGTTGCCGGCCCGGCGATCGCCACATAGAGCATCCCTTTGAACGGGTTGAGGAAGTACTGGGGGTTGACCGGAACCGGTTTCGCCCATCCGAAGAGGAACGGAGAGCGCATGACGACCAAAAGAAGAGGGACGATGATCGTTCCCATCAGGTCGACGTGCTCTATCGGGTTGAAGGTGAGCCGGCCCTTTGCCTTTGCCGTGGGGTCGCCGAGGCGGAAGGCGACATACCCATGCGCCACCTCGTGGAAGATGATCGCCGGGAAGAGCGCGACAATCGACAACGCTATATCTACTAAACTCATACCCTCTCCTTGTCTGCAGGAAGCTCCACGGTGAGTGTATCCTCCTTGCCGAGGATTACCAACCCCGGCCGGGCGCCCTTCGGCTTACGGACGTACTTGACCTTGGTATAACTCACCTCGACCCGCCGCTCCCCTTTTGCCCGGGAGAAGCGGGCGGCGAGGAGGGCTGCCTCGTAGATGACCTCTGCCGGATATTCAGCCCGCTTGCGATTACGGACAAAGACATGCGATCCGGGGAACCCTTTTGCGTGCAGCCAGAGGTCCTCCGGGTTTGCGCTGCGCAACAGTCTGTCGTTCTGCACTGCGTCCTTGCCCACCTGTGCGGTGTATCCGTGAATGGAGAAGGTGCGGGGCGCTGTCTGTGGGGCGGTTTTTTTTGGGGACCGAGGCGAAGAGATCAGCGTCATGGTCTGATCGGAAAGACCATCTTCATTCTCCATGGCGCCCAGCCCGGCCTTCAACCGGGCGATCTCCGCCTCCATGCGCTGCAACCGGCCCTCAACGATCGGTCGGCCGCGTCTCAGTCGCTTGGCGCGCTCGTACAGTGCTTGCGCGTTTTCAATCGGGGAGAGTCGCGGGTTTAGGGAGATCGCAACACCCTCTCCGGTCGCCGGATCGAGAAGGGTCGCCTCGTGCATCCTGCGGGTAAGATCGCGCTGGTGGATCATGATCAGGTCGGCATGGTGCTGCAACCGCTCCATGGAATCCGCCTTTGCTAGCCACTCTCGCAGTTTGACTGCGGTCCGCTCCCGCTTGGCGATTGCGCGCAAAATCCCCGTTTGCAGTGGCTGTTGCTCATCTTTGTCCTGCGATGCCTCTTGTCTTTCTTCCCACTCCACATCGAGTGCGGCGGCAAAGGCGGAGTACCTTTCACCCGGAGGGGTGAGTGGGAAGAAAGAGGCCCGCTGTGTAGACCGATCGACCTCGGGCTGCGGGTCGGCTGTTCGCGCGACGAGAAACGACAGGCTCTCCCCGATCTTCTCAGCGAGCGGTCCACTGGAATGCGCCTCTGCCCGGGCAATGATCGCCTCTGCCGTGATCCTTCCGATCCCATCAACATATCGCACCAAAGCACGGAGCGGCTCCTCCTCCGCGATGATCTTAGCGAGAAACGCGGGGGAGACCTGCGCGGGATTTGCCTTCTCCTGCGCGGGAAGAGGCTGGTAGACCTCTCCGGGGACGGCGCGAGATGCCGGCCGCAGGGATGCGATGACCCGATCCTCCCTCGACAGCACCAGGTCGCCTCGCGTGCCGAGGAGTTCTGCAATCAGGCAAAACGTTTCCTTCTCCTTGCCCAGGCGGCGCGCGACAGTCAGGGTGACGACCCGATCCCAACCTGATTGTTCGATAGTGACGATCCGCCCCCCTCGTAAATGCTTGCGTAAGAGCATTGTAAACGGCGAGGGAGTCTGCGGATAGGCGAAATCAAGCTTTGTAAGGTGGAGGGTCGCAGTACGAGGGGAGAGGAGAAGGCGTATCTCCCGGCGGGCGAACAGGTGTAGGATGAACGTCCCCGGTTCCGGCTGGTATATCGTCCGGATGACGCTCCCGCAAACCGCCTCTTCTGTTTCGCTGATCGATGCTGCAATCGACAATCCGTCCATACCGCCTCCAGTTGATTGAGTAAACAGGGATCACTATAATCCCGATTATACTGCCGGCGTAGCTCAGTGGTAGAGCAACGGTTTCGTAAACCGTAGGTCGGAGGT
>JAJOKK010000050.1:2565-5318 GCA_021129875.1 Candidatus Bipolaricaulota bacterium | reverse complement strand
GCTTGACAACGGTAAATTCATTGACTATCCTGTCGCCCGCAATGCAGAGAGGCTTCTCGCCCTTGCCGATGCGCTGCAAAGGGCGGAATGATTAATCTTATCGCAAGCTAGGAGGAAGTACCAGAGATGGCGCGTATCCTCGAGGACCATGGAAAGGGCCTGTTGGCCGAGTGCAAGATTCCCATTCCTACAGGCAAGGCTGCGGCGACCGCCGCAGCGGCGGCGCAGAGCGCACAGGAGATTGGTTTCCCTGTGGCGATCAAAGCGCTGGTTCCGGTAGGGAAGCGGGGGAAGGCAGGGGCGATTGCTTTTGCCGACAACGAAAAAGAGGCGCTCGACCGGGCGGAGAAGATACTGGGGATGACCGTCTCCGGCTATCCTGTCGAGCAGGTGTTGGTCGAGCAGAAGCTGGCGATCGCTCGCGAGATCTACCTGTCGATCACCATCGACAAGGCAGCCCAGCGGGTGGCCATTGTGGCAAGCTCATTGGGCGGAGTGAATATCGAACAGTTGAGCCGTGAGCATCCCGACAAGGTGAGCAAGACACATATCGATCCGCTTGTCGGCCTGCCCGGGTATAAAGCGATCGAGATCTGGTCCGACCTTGGCCTGACCGGCAAGCTGCTGCGTCAGGCAAGCACGATCCTCATCCGTCTCTATCGAATGTTTGTCCGCTACGATGCTACGCTGGCCGAGATCAACCCGCTCGTACTGACCGAGGAAGAGACGATCGTCGCTGCCGACTGCGTACTGAATATCGATGAAAACGCTCTCTACCGTCAGCCTGCACTGGCCGATTCGGTCCAGCCGGGGAGCGATCGCGCCTGGCGCCCGCTCACCGAACTGGAGAAGAGCCTAATTGAGGCGAGCGCGAAGGAAGCATATCGCGGCACGGCCCGTTACACCGAGTTCGACGGGGGGGATATCGGGTTCATGTGCGGTGGAGGCGGGGCCAGCCTGCTGCTGATGGACGCGTTGAGCCGGGCCGGCGGCCGGCCGGCGAACTACAGCGAGATCGGGGGGAATCCGCCGGAGAGCAAGGTTTACAGCCTGTGCAAAGGGATCCTCTCCAAGCCCGGGGTCAAAGGGCTGTTCTTGGCGCACAACATCACTAACAACACCCAGATCGACCTGATGGCTAAAGGGGTCGTCGCCGCACTCGACGAGATGGGGATCGATCCAAAAGTATTTCCAGTCGTTGTGCGCGAGGCCGGCACCCATGATGAGGAAGGGCGACAGATCTTCATCGCTGCTGGGATTGAGTACCACGGCGACGATATAACCCTCGATGAAGCCGCTCTACTGATGGTTGAGAAGATGCGCCGGGCCTATCCGGATTATGATCAATGGGAGGGAGCGGAATAATGGCTATCCTAGTCGGTAAAGGATCGCAGGTTCTGATCCAGGGGATCACCGGACGCGAGGCGACGATGGTCACCAAGCAGATGCTCGACTACGGGACGCCGGTAGTCGCGGGGGTCACCCCGGGGCGTGGCGGGCAGAACGTGGACGGTGTTCCGGTCTATGACACGATCAAGGCGGCATGCAAAGACCATCAGCTGAACACGAGCATCGTCTACGTCCCTCCGGCTGCGGTCCTGGACGCAGTCTTGGAGGCGGTCGATAACGGGATTGAACTGATCATCATCATCACGGAGAACATCCCCCAGATGGACGCGCTCAAGCTGTTGCAGCCGGCGCAGGCCCGTGGTGTGCAGATAATCGGACCTAACTCTGTCGGAATTATCAGCCCGGCTGAGCGGTGCAAGCTTGGCGCGATCGGCGGGGACAAGGTTGAGCGCTGTTTTGTCCCCGGGACGGTCGGCGTCATCTCACGCAGCGGCGGGATGACCGCGGAATGCTCATGGATGGTCAAACGGGCAGGTTACGGGGTCAGCACCAGCGTCAGCATCGGCGGGGACGCCCTGATCGGCACGAAACCGCATACCCTACTCCCTCTCTTCGAGCAGGACGACCTGACCGAAGCGGTGGTCCTCTTTGCTGAGCCGGGGACCGGCTTTGAAGAGCAGGTGAGCGCCTCTTTGGAGTCAGGCGAGTTCAGCAAACCGCTCATCGCCTATGTAGCCGGGAGGTTCACCGAACATCTGCCGTCGGGAACGGTCTTCGGCCATGCCGCCGCGATGATCGAGGGGGATGCAGGACGTCCGTCGAGCAAGATCGAACGGTTGAGCCAGGCCGGAGCGCTCGTTGCCGAGCAGTTCGATGAGATCATTCCCCTGTTGCAGCAGGCCTTGAGGTAGCTGTTTGAAAAGAGATGCACTCACTTGCGCGTGCGCCGGAGCCGTTGATATAGAATGAAGGATCGAAAGACTGTGATCTTAGGGGTTGTCGGGGCCGATGTCCATGCAGTGGGAAACAAGATTCTTAATCATGCATTTACCGAAGCTGGCTTTCACGTGGTCAACATCGGAGTGCTTTCATCGCAACAAGATTTTATCGAAGCGGCGATCGAAGCAGATGCTGATGCGCTTCTTGTCTCCTCTCTCTACGGCCATGGGGAACTCGACTGCCAAGGGTTCCGGGACCGATGCATCGAAGCCGGGCTGGACGATATCATAATCTACATCGGCGGCAATCTGGTGATCGGCAAGCAGGACTGGGACGGGGTGAAAGAGCGGTTCTTAGCGATGGGGTTTGACCGGGCCTACCCCCCGGGTACGTTGCCCGAGGGTCCAATTCATGATTTAAAGAAAGACTTGGGCGTGTAGCGGTCCGAAGTCCGAAGTCCATGG
>JAJOKK010000050.1:0-2465 GCA_021129875.1 Candidatus Bipolaricaulota bacterium | reverse complement strand
CCGAAGTCCGAAGTCCATGGTCCAAAGTCCAAAGTCCAAAGTGCAAGAGCCGAGGTGCAAGAGCCGAGGTCCAAAGACAGTGACGGGTGATAAGCGATGGTCCATGGTCCGAGGTCCAAAGTCCGAGGTCCAAAAGCCAAAGAGCAAGAGTCAAGGAGCAAAGTCCAAGGGCGAGTACGTAGGACGTTGGACAGTAGACCTCGAACCACGGACCACGGACCACGGACCATCAGACCATAAAACCATGTCAATTGCAATTCTGTGTGATATCGGGAGCACGTTCACCAAGGTGGTCGCCATCGATTGCGAGGAAGCGACGGTCCTTGCAGTCGGTGCGGCGCCGACAACGATCGATCGGGATGTAGGCGACGGTCTCCGCCACGCGGTCGCGCAGGTGGAGGAGCAGATCGGCCCGGTCTTCTCCCGGGCCGACCTCCGGCTGGCCTGCAGCAGCGCCGCCGGTGGGTTGCGGATGGTGGCGATCGGGCTGGTTCCCAATCTGACCGCTGAAGCCGCGAAGTGGGCCGCGCTGGGAGCGGGGGCTAAACTCCTGCAGACCCTCTCCTTTAAGCTGAGTGAGCGTGAAATCGCCGCCATCGACGGAACAGCGGTCGATATCATCCTTCTTGCCGGCGGGATCGACGGCGGCAACAGTGATACGATCTTGCATAACGCCCGTTTGCTCGCCCGATCCGATCTGACTGCGCCGATCATCGTCGCCGGAAATAAGGTGGTTCAAGACAAGGTGGCCGATATCCTGTGCCGGGCGGGCAAGGATGTACGGGTAGTCGACAATGTAATGCCCCAGCTCGAAACGGTGAACATCGAGCAGGCTCGCGGGGCGATCCGCAAACTCTTTCTGGAGAAGATCGTTATCGCCAAAGGGCTCGATCGCATCCAAGACTTGATCGATGGAGTCGTCATGCCCACGCCGTCTGCGGTGATGGAATCCGCCCGGTTGCTCTCGCGAGGGGATGGTCGAAACAAGGGTTGGGGCGAGCTGATCGTCGTCGATGTAGGCGGAGCGACGACCGATGTCCACTCCATGGCCAGTGGGAGCCCTACCCTTCCAGGGGTGGTCCGCAAGGGGTTGGTTGAGCCTTGGGATAAACGTACCGTTGAAGGCGACCTGGGAATGCGGTATAGTGCGGCCGGCCTGATGGCGGCGATAGAGGAAGCTGACTTGCTGCGCATCGGGGTTCAGCTGGACAAGGAGGGGCGCTTTACGATCACTGAGATGGAGCGCTTCGTAGCGATGATCAGCCAGGAGAGCGACCGGATATGCACCTCCGAACGGGAGATCGTGCTGGAGAGCATCATCGCGCGCGCAGCAATAGAGACCGCGGTAACACGCCATGCCGGTAAGTTAAACCACACCTTTACCCCCCACGGGAAGATGACCATCCAGCGAGGTAAGGACCTGACCGGGGTTCGAAGGATCATCGGCACCGGAGGGGTCCTTGTCCGCCATCGATCACCTCATTGCGTGCTTGCAGGGGCTGTGCGGCATCCCGATCAGGCTGACATCCTCACACCTACAGAAGGAAGATTGTACCTTGATAAGGATTACATCATCGCTGCGGCCGGGCTGCTGGCGAAGCCAATGCCCCAAACAGCGTTCAAACTCTTAAATCAATACGTAACAGAGATATACCAGGAGGAGAGATGTTGAGCGAAGAGGGGTTTAGCGATCAACGGTTGGCTGAAGAGGTGTTCTTGGACGAGCGTAAGAAGGTTCTCACCTTTTGGCCGACCGGCAAAGATGTTGATCTGGATGACGCATTTGCGTACCACAAAGAACTCCCCGGGAAGAAGAACGTTGCAGCAGTCCTCGCCCATGCTGCGAAAGAGGGGCGCACCCTCGTCCAACCACGTGCTGGGGTGACCCTTGTCGAGGAGCAGATCAAACTGCTCCGCTTCCTGCAGGACGAAGGAGAGGCCGATATCCTTCCGACGACGATCGATAGCTATACCCGTCAGAATCGGTATGAGGACGCGGTCAGGGGGGTCAAGGAGAGCAAGCAGATGGGGCGGTCGATGCTCAACGGGTTCCCCGCGGTCAACTACGGTGTCGCTGCTTGCCGTCGGTTGGTGGAGGCGCTCAAACGGCCGTTGCAGGTCCGCCACGGCACCCCTGACGCCAGGCTCCTCGCTGAGATCACCCTTGCCGGCGGGTTCACCGACTTCGAAGGAGGGGGGATCGGGTACAACATCCCCTACGCCAAGGATGTTCCGCTCGAATCGACGATTTCTTCTTGGCAGTACGTTGATCGACTGATCGGCTACTACCACGAGCACGGGGTACATATCAACCGCGAGCTGTACGGGACGTTGACCGGTACGTTGATCCCCCCGTCGATCTCGCACGTGGTGGGGATCGTCGAAGGGGTGCTCGCCGCGAGCCAGGGAGTGAAAAGCATCACTTTCGGCTGTGGGCAGAACGGCCATTTTTTGCAGGATGTGGC
>JAJOKK010000204.1 GCA_021129875.1 Candidatus Bipolaricaulota bacterium | reverse complement strand
GCCCGCTTGGCAGGCACTCCGCAATAATCCGTTTGTGCCAGTCTCCATCCGTGGTTCTTTCCTCCATCGGACGCGGTTCAGGGATGGATTTACTGAATACGTACCATGAGCTTGCACGCCAAAGCGTCCATCGCATTTCCTGATCCGGACGCTACAAGACCACTGTCTCTTTCCACGTTGCGACTTGCGCGTCGGTGGAAAGGCTCTTAGCGATCGCCTTCTTGAATCCGACGAGCGATTCCGTCTCACCGTGTACGAGGAAGATCTGCTTGGCGGCACTCTTCTTCAGCCAATCGAGGAGGATCGGCTGGTCGGCGTGCGCTGAGAATCCGTTCACCGTCCAGATCTGCGCGGCCACCGCGGTCTGCTCTCCGAAGATGTTTACGTGCGGTGCCCCATCGACTATCTGCCGCCCCAGGGTCCCGTGCGCCTGGTAGCCGACGATGATCAGGCCGGCCTCCTTCTTCCACAGGTTGTGGCGCAGGTGATGGATGATCCGCCCGCCGCTGCACATCCCGCTGCCGGCGATGATGATGTTCCCTTCGGGGATGGCGTTGATCCTCTTCGACTCGTCGGCCGTCTGTGTGTAATGAAGTGGAGGGAAGTTGAACGGGTTCGGCGAGCGAGCGAAGATCTCCTTCCCTTCTTCGTCGAAGTAGCTAGGGTAGCGGGCAAAGACCCGTGTCGTGGCGATCGCCAGCGGGCTATCGAGGAAGATCTTGCATTTCGGAAGCTCTTTATTCTGCCACAAACGGAAGAGTTCGTAGAGGACCTCTTGCGTACGCTCCAGAGCGAAGGACGGGATCAGTAGGTTCCCTCCCCGCCCGATCACTGTGTCGATCGCCTCTTTCAGCTCGGCGACTGAATCGTCCATGCTCCGGTGACGGCGATTCCCGTAGGTAGATTCAATGAGCACGATGTCGGCCTGAGGCGGATCGCTCGGATCGCGAACGATCGGTTTGTGAAGGTTCCCCAGATCGCCGCTGTAGAGAAGGGTCTTTCCCTCCGCGCGCAGTTCGATGATCGCTGAGCCGAGGATGTGCCCGGCATCGTGAAAGATTGTTTTCACCCCGTCGTTCAGCGTGATCGGCTCGTTGTAGTTGACGCCACGGCGGAAGGTATCGATCGTATCAAGGACGTCTCCCATGTCATAGAGGGGAGGGAGCGCTTCCTCGCCGCGCCGGCGGGCCTTGCGCGAGCGGTACGCCGCTTCTTCCACTTGAATGTTTGCGGAGTCGGCAAGGATCAACTTGGCGATCGCCGCTGTCGGTGCGGTTGCGATCACTTCACCGCGGAATCCCTCTTTGACCAACCTCGGGAGGAGTCCGACATGATCAAGATGTGCGTGCGAGAGAAGGACAAAGTCGGCCTCGGACGGAACGAACGGGAAACCCTCACGATTGCGGCGTTCGATCTTCCGCGCCCCCTGGAACAGACCGCAGTCAAGAACGATCTTCAGCCCGCCCGTCTCCACCAAGTGGCACGACCCGGTGACCGTCTCCGCCGCCCCGCAGAATGTAATATTCATTACACTGCCTCCTTATCGATTTCGATCGTATCAGGCTCACAGCCACCTTGTCTTGTTTGGTTCCTCACGCTCCGCAGCAATTTGAATTTGCCGCATCGCTGTTGCGAGTAGGTGGCCGGGCATTGAACATGCTCATGGCCCTATTCTAATGAATCCGGGAAGCCATGAGAAATGCGACAGCCGGTCGTTCTTCACGATCAGGCTGTAGAGAGGAGCGAGATGGCTGGTTCGTGCCTCCGCACATCTACGCAGCATCGGCAGCGCGGATCAACCTCGCCTGATGATGCTCCCTTCTCCGATTAAGCAGTCGTGTAGGGTTATCCCCTCAAGGTGGCAGCCGCGGTCGATGACGCACCCGCTGATGGAGGAGTCGATGACCTTAACTCCATCGAGGAGAACGGAGTCGGTCACTGTGGAATTTTCAATCATAACGTCCTTTCCCAGCCATGTATCGGCGTTTGAATAGTGCTGGTTCGCCTCGATGTACGAGGCGCGGTCGCCAATATCGTACCACCCTGTTTCGAAGACGAACGCATCGATGTGCTCCCCTTTCTCCTTGAGGAGCCAGGCGTTGAAGTAGCCGGGGGCATCCTTGCCGGTCTCAGCCCGCGCCAGGAATTCACCGATGAGCGGCAAGGTCTCCTTGGGGTAGATGTAACAGGCGGTGCTCGCTAGGGTGCTCCGCGGGGCCGACGGCTTCTCCTGGAACTCCACGATCCGGCCGTCCTTAACGATCGCTACGCCGTACCGCCCTCGTACCCGCTCCAGATCCTTGACGTCGTAGAGCGCGATCAGTGGACGGCTCTTGTACGCGGCGAGAAGGTCTGCAAGCGGAAACTTGAACAGGTTGTCCCCGCCGATCACCAGGATATCTTCATCTATTTCCAGCCGCTCAATAAGGAAGTGAAGCGCACCAACCGTCCCCAGCTTTTCCGATTCTGCAGTCGTTTCCTCCACCACTATCTCGACATTCCGGACGGATTGCGCTTGCCATGCCGCAAACTGCGCCGCGAACCGGCGGTTGGTGGAGACGATCGGTCTCGCCGGCAGATTGTAGGAACTGAGGAGATGGTCGATGATCGGCTTGCCTATGACCGGGAGGAGCGGCTTGGCTCGGGTCGCTGTGAGAGGGTGAAGTCGTGTGGCGTACCCGCCGGCGAGGATGATCGTCTTCATCCTCCTCTGTCCTCGGTCTCTTTCGTTGCCAGCGCCTGTTTGAACCCCTCGATCAGCTCGACCGGCGTCGGATTAACCCCGTTTAACAAGGCGAGGTAGTAGCTGACGTAGTCGCCAAGATAGATCTGGGCGAAGACCTGCGCAAGCTCGCTCGTCCCTTCTGCCTTCACCCGAGTGAATGGGACTTTGTGTGTGGCGAAAAGATCTGTCATGATCTCGATGCGCCGACGGTTCTCCGGGAGATCGTAGTCATTCTCAAGGAGGAGGACGTGCTGCTCGGCAAGAAGGTCCGCCCGGACAAGGGCGAGGATCTCGTTGTGGTTCAGTTCAGGGAAAGAGTTCCAGAACGCGGGTTGTTTCGCGTTCTCATTGATCTGGGCCTTCCAGCGCATCGCGACCAAACAGGTGTTGTCAACGGTCCCGTAGACGATCGGGATCCGGCCGCTCAGGGCGCTGGCGAGCTGCTTGGCCGGATTATCCTCGGTCGGGACAGAGAAGGTGCATTGCACTCGTACCCGGTCGAGCTCCTGAAGAATGGCTTTCCACGGCCCGATCTCCTTTAGAAGGTCGAGTCGCGCAAGGGTGATAAGGAGAGGGAGGGAGAGGTGGCCGATCGCCGCCCGCGGTTGGTACCCAGAAGGGATCTTCAGAAACGGGATCCCTTCCGCCCTACTGATCTTCTCCAACTCTCCCCCGCTCGCGATGACAAGGGGAACAGCACCCGCTTCGAGTCCCGCTGTCAGGGAGGAGATCGTTTCGGCCGTGTTCCCCGAATAGCTAATCGCGATGATCAACGTGTGCCGATCGACGAACGAGGGCAGGGTATAGCTACGGTTGATGAACAGCAAGGATTTCGCAAAGCGCTTCGCAATATCCCCGGCCATTGCCGAGCCGCCCATCCCGCAGACGACTACCTTATCGATGCTTTTGCCTATCGGGAGCTTGCTCCACTCGAGCTGAGCGTCCCGCTCTATTGCCTCCTCGCACTGGGCGCCGAAACGATCGATGACACTGATCATCCCCTGCTCGTCGCAGCTGGCGCGTAGCTTCTCATCATCTAATCTGTTCATGCTGCCATGATACCAGGCCGGAAGACCTGTGTCGACAACGCCCAGAGCCCTTTTGGAGCTTTCGCTTGCGGTGACTTCGTGTCACCATGTACGCAGTCCATGGCAACACGAGGACCAGGGCATGAATCCGGAACGTCTTAGGCCCCTTGAGAAGCTTCCCATCAAGGGATATCGGAAGCTTGACCCGACAGGACCACGCGAGGGCCCGTGCAATCGTCGCTGGATGATCCAGGAGAACCTCCCAGGAAGACTTCAGCCATGAAGCCGCTCTACACCCGTCTGCAAGAGGCGAAACGGCAACTTGGAACGCTGTAGGAGGTTCTCGAGCGAGACTACCTCCTCTCCTGGATTCTTGCCGGCATTGGGCAAGTCAATTCGCTGAGCAGCACGCTCGCCTTCAAAGGCGGCACTTCACTCAAGAAATGCTACTTTGGAGAGCACCGCTTCTCGGAGGATCGCGACTTCTCCGCCCTGGAAGGTGTGCCGACTGGTGATGCGATGGGACATGCGATCCGGGAATCTTGCGAAGCGGCAACAGTGTTTCTGGATGAATACGCCCCCGTAGAGATCGTGTGTGAGCGATACACTGAGAGGGGTCCGCATCCGGGAGGGCAAGCAGCCTTCACAATCTGCGTGCGCTTCCCGTGGCACCGGCAACTGCACACACGCGTGAAGATCGAAATCACCCTGGACGAGGAAGTCCTCAAGCCCGCTCTGAAGAGAAGGGTGATCCACGAATACGGTGAGCCTCTCGAGGCCGAAATTCGAACCTTTGCATTGGAGGAAATTGTTGCGGAGAAGCTGCGTGCGATTCTCTAACACATCAAGAGACTTCACACACGAGGATGGAGTCGTTCACGAGCTCGCGACTACTACGATCTCTGGCGCATAATGGGGGTCTGCAGAGAGCAGCTCGACCTCTCCAACTTTGTGCCATTCCTCCGCGAGAAGTGCGCGACACGGGACGTCAGCTTCGACGGCCCGGAGGACTTCTTTCAGAAGCCGATGCTCTCGTACATCAAGAGGACGTGGAGTTAGTGGCTCGGCCGGCTGGTTCCCGGGTTACCGTCCTTTGGGACCGTGATTGGAGAGTTGCGCCCACAGATCGAGAATCTCATCACGCAGACGAAGTAACGGTCTGTCCTGTATCTCTGATTTCGGAACCGTGAGCTGTCGCTGCCGGGCAAGGCGTGCCCATGTTCCGACGCGCCAGAGCCCGGGAGCCATGAACGAGAATTCTTCCGGGCTCAAGCCCCCTCAAGAAACGGAGAATGTGGCACAGCAGGATCCGTGTGCAAACGCGCATCGGTCAGTTGAATCGCAACGCGAGTCGAAAACGGGGTCTTCTTCCTTGGTGTTCCTGACTCAGAAACACGCTCGGCAATGGCGCTGATTGTCGAGTAGTGCAGGCCGAGATGATTTCCGCTCTCTTTACCTATTGCCGCGGTTCGCAATGTGATAAATCGCGCCATCAAACTCGAGTTTTATGGACGTGCCATGGAAAGAATCTAACACAAAGAGCAAAAAACACCAAGAAAGAAGACCCGACCCCTTACAAAGAAGAGCTCGGTG
>JAJOKK010000080.1 GCA_021129875.1 Candidatus Bipolaricaulota bacterium | reverse complement strand
GAGTGAGGATTAGCTCGACAGTATAGGGATTTTTATCTTTTTGCGCTCTTCGAGGCCTGCCTGCGCGGAGCGCCTGTCTGCCGTTGCAGTCAGGTCTTGAATCGTTAGGGGATCCGCCTTACACAATGTAAGACAAACTTTATAAAAACGAATGGAAAATTTCGGTTTTATAAAGTTTGCAATTTTCATTTTGAATTCACCCGAACGGATAGTCCCTCGCGCTTCACCGACTCGACCGGATGCAGATCACTATTAGCTGGCCGCGGAGCGGAGCGACAGCTTTTTACGATACATCAACCGCCGCCACAGCCATTCCGCCGGGCCGAACGCGAAAGTCTTGAACCACAGATGACTGAACAGCATCTGCATTGCGAATATGCCGATAGTCAGGAGTACTCCCACCCCGGCCCCTACTCGTCCAGCAAGCCCCAGGCCGTAGCCGTAGAAGAGCAAGGTAGCGATGACGGACTGCATCAGGTAGGTAGTCAACGGCATCCGTCCTACCTGAATAAAGGGCCGCAGAAGCCTTCTGCCGCGTGCAGTCTGTGCTGATAAGACCAGCGCAGAGATGTACGTCACGACAAATCCTATTCCACCGATCATCCCCAGCATCGCTGCGAATACCAGCATTAAGAAGCCACCTGCAAAACTCATCCATGTCGCAATGCCCATGCCGAGTGCACCAATGATCAGCGCCGGCAGCAGCATCCGTCTGAACGGACCCGGGCCACCGGTTAATCGGTCGACGATCCCCGCCTTTCCGGCATAGAGGCCGATCAGAAAGAATATGAGCGTAAGCGGAATCGTGATCAGAAGGCCGATCAGGGAGAGCGGCAACATGAAGGCGCGGAACCTGACAACCGCCCAGTATGATCCCTGTCCCATCACTTCTGCAAGACCAGAGAAGTCGAAATCCATAACCTTTGCCGCGTCCCCTGCTTCCGGGATCACCGCCTCCAGTGGCATCACCCAATGAAGCATCCCCCCTAAAAGCCCGAGCACAAGGAGTCCGACGATACTCAATCCGATGATCCATTTCCGCAACGAGACAGTGCTCTTGCGCATAAACAGCAGGAGGAAGACCCCGGTGGCGGCGAAGACGTGGAGGATGTCTCCGAACCAGATAAAGACATAATGCAGAACCCCGAACACCAGAAGCAGCAGCAATCTACGCCAAAGGAGCGGCTTGGCGGAAATCCCCTTCTGCTCGGCCCGCTGCATGATCATGTAGCACCCCAGCCCGAATAACATGGCGAGGATCGGATAGAATCTGCCTGCGGCGAACAACTGGATACCCCAGTGTGCAACACGGTCCCAGAGACCAACGGGGACTGCGGCACCCGGCAGGCCGGCTATTCCGATGAACATTGGGGCCATATCCAGCCGAAACATGGACATATTGACCAGCAATATACCGAACAGGGCGACACCGCGGATGATATCGACCACCTCTATCCGCTGGCGAGTATCCATAGGGGCCAAGTCCGAGCGTTCCATAACCGACCATCCTCCTCTTCGATTCTACCTACAATTACTGGTCCTACTCTCGTCTTTACACTCTGTCTCTTGACTCACACAAGCGTACCATGAAATTGTTTTATGTCAAGGGATCGGCTGCTGAAAGACAGCTACAGATCCAACGCGAAGATCGGGTAAACCACAGATGACAGCAAAAAGAAGGGCAGACAGCCTGTTGCTTGTTCAGCCTGCGTCCGTTTCCGGGAGCACTACGGACCGGCGGATCACGGATATCGTCGATAAGCGAACGGTGATGCGCAAGATCGGAGGGCGACGAAAGATCTCATTCGGCCGCAGACGGAATGGGTTTCCTTTGGCCGATAGCAGATTCAGGTGAGATATGAGTAGACGATAACAGCAAGGCCGACAGCGAGGCAGTAGACCCCGAACGTTTTCAACCGGCCGCGCGAGATGACCGCTAGAAGGCCCTTGATCGCTAGAGCGCCGACAGCTCCCGCCGTTAGCGCACCGAGTAGGAGTCCGGCCCACTCGTTCGAAGTGGCGGTCACATTGTTGAGCGCCTGGTAGAGCTTCAGCCCGCCCGCGCCGAGGATCGCCGGGATCGAAAGGAGGAAGGAGAACCGGGCCGCCTCCGCACCACGGATGCCGAGGATCATCCCGGTGGCTATCGTCGCCCCGCTGCGCGATATCCCCGGAAGGAGCGCTGCGGCCTGGGAGAGGCCGATGAGGAGCGAATCGCGAAGACGGACCTCGCTGCGCTCTGCTTTCCGGCCCGCGTGATCGGCGAGGAAGAGGAGCGCCCCGGTCACGAGGAGGGAGAACCCGATGATCACCAGGGAGGAGAACGCCGCCTCGATCTTCTCCTGGAGCAGGAAGCCGCAGAGGACGATCGGAAGCGTCCCCACGACGAGCCGGCCGATCCGCCGCCGCTCTTCTCCACTGTTGAACAGACCACGCACGAGCCGCGCAATATCGCGGCGGAAAAGGAGGAGGACGGAGCACAGCGTCCCCAGGTGGACGACCGCTTCCAACAGGAGACCAGGCGGATCGAACCCGAGAAACCTCCCAGCAAGGACGAGGTGGGCCGAGCTTGAGATGGGGAGAAACTCGGTCAACCCCTGTACGATCCCGAGAATAAAGTAATAGATCATTGCTGCTCGTCAAGGAGCGTCGCGATCGCCTGGCGTACCTGTTCCCCGCGCAATCCTCTTCCACGAATCATCCCTTCGCGGTCGATCAAGTAGAGGAAGGGGATCACTGTGATCCGATAGAGTCTGGAGATCGGACCGCCCAGATCGTCGTGGATCTGAAAAGAGAAGAAGTCGTACTCCGCAGCCGCCTGGAGGAAGCACTCCTCATTCTGGTCGAGATTAATCCCGATCATCACCACTCTGTCTGCTGTGTAGTCGGCGACGATCGCTGCCAATTGCAGGAGCTCTTCGCGGCATGCCGGGCACCAACTGGCCCAAAAGACGAGAAGGACGATCTCACCCCGCAGTGCGGTAAGGGCGATCTCTGCTCCGGCTCGGTCGATTGCAGTGAACAGAGGGGCGGGCGCTCCCACCGCAAGCGACGGCTTCTCCGCCACCCACTCATCGGTCTCCTCGACCACCATCCTCGTTCCGCCAGGGCTGACCGAGGCGACGCGGTAGACCGTTCCCGCTATGTTGAACGGCTCTGAGAGCCAGTACCGCTCATGGGAATAGTCAGTTGCAAGGAAGACGCCATCCCGATCAAGGTCAATGTACAGCCGCGTCTGCTCAAGATCGTCATAACGGCCGTCCGTATTCTCATCGACCAATACAATCTGGTAGACAATCCCTCCAAGTTCAAGCTCACCGCGGCGGTAGGAAGCGCGGCAGAAAACAATCCTGTAGGGGGAGAACGGGTTCCAGATGAGGAAAATCGGGTAGCAGAGCGGCTTTGCTTCCGCCTCATAGTAGAGTCGGAAGGAAGCCGCGGCCAGGAACCTCCCATCCGCCAATCGCCGCATCCATTCGATCTCCTGAAAACGACCGCTGCGATCAAGGTCAATAAAAAGGGCTGCCGGATCCGCCACTCGGTCGATGACTAAGGGAAACTCCTCCCTGTTCAGCCGGATGAACCCATAGAGAGGATCCTCAAGAGGTGTGGGCCATCGGACGCCGGCACACGGGGTCGACGAAAGTTCGAGCGATTGAGGGTAGCAGGAACCGACAATGTCGAGGATCGAACCTCCGTCGTGGAGGTACGCGGTGTAGACGCCTGGCGCAGAGGCATCCGGCAGATCGACATCCGCCAAAGCAGCATGTTGATTGCTTGCAAAGAGAACGAAAAAGCTGATAGAGATGAACAGCAACTTTCGTATCATCCGATCCTCCCTTAGATCAGACTTTTAAGCCGGGCGATGACAAGGTCTCGTCCGACCACGGAGAGGAGATCGAACAGCCCCGGCCCGACTCCGCGACCGGTTGTCGCCATGCGAATATTCTTCGCCACATCCTTCAGCTTTGCCCCGTACTTTGCAAGCGCCTCCCGCAGTGCGCTCTCTACCGCGTCAGGGGTGAACAGCGCAAGTCCGGCCAGGGTGTCGACCACCGCCGTAATCAGTTCCCGTTCGCCTTCCGCGAGACGGATCTCCTTCTCATGCGCAAGCCGAACCGGGAAAAGGATCGTCATCACCTCCGCCAGATCGGCGAGGGTCGCGCACCGGTCGCGCAGGAGGGAGAGCCCGAGCACAAGCCGCTCCTCTCCGGCATCGCGCCACATCTGCTCGGTCACCTCTCGTCCATCAAGGACGAACGGTTTGACCAGCGCGAGAATCCGGTCGGGATCGGCCGTCTTAAGATGACACTGGTTAAGCCACTTTAGCTTTGCCTCATCGAAGATCGCCGCCGAACTCCCCACGCTGTCTAGATCGAACAGCCCGATTAGCTCCTCCCGGGTGAAGATCTCCTGATCCCCGTGCGACCAGCCGAGGCGGGCCAGGAAGTTAACCATGGTCTCGGGGAGAAACCCACGCCGCCGGTATTCGAGGACCGAGGTCACTCCATGTCGCTTGGAGAGTCGTGCGCGATCCGTACCGAGGATCATCGGAAGGTGGGCAAAAAGAGGGAGCGGCCGCCCCAGCGCCTCGTAGAGGAGGATCTGCCTAGGAGTATTGATGAGGTGATCGTCCCCGCGGATTACATGAGTAATCCCCATATCGGCGTCATCGACAACCACCACGAAGTTGTAGACGAAGCTCCCATCGGAGCGTCGGATGACAAAGTCCTTCAGCTGTTCGTGCTTGAAGGTTACGTCCCCCCGCAGGAGATCGCGAACGACCATCTCCCCATCCACCGGAACGCGGAACCACCACGCCCCGTCGTGCTCGTAGGCCAGGCCTCGGTCGATCAGACCCTGCGCCGCCTGCAGATGGAGGTCGCTGCGCTCTGTCTGGCAGTGGTATTCATCCCAGTCGAGCCCCAACCAACTCATCGCCGCGACGATCTGCTCGATCGACGCCTGCGTCGACCGCTCCTTATCAGTATCCTCGATTCGCAGGACGAACGTTCCACAATGATGACGCGCGTACAACCAGTTAAAGAGCGCAGTACGAGCCCCGCCTACATGCAAGTACCCGGTCGGACTCGGGGCGAACCTTACCTTGACCATCCTCATTCTCCTTAGATGCACAGTTTTATTCTACCTCGATCTTACCGCATGCGGAGCGGAACGGCATCCTGTAAACCCTACTGATCTCCCTGTCTTGCTTGCGCAGCCCGAACGTTAAAAACGCCCACGACCCCACTCGACACAGCACGGCCCCTCAAAAACATATGGACCTCAGCCAGGCGTTCGACAGTGAACACGACATGTCACGAGGTTGAGTGACGTAATCACGGG
>JAJOKK010000138.1 GCA_021129875.1 Candidatus Bipolaricaulota bacterium | reverse complement strand
GAACCCAACGAACCCAACGAACCCAACGAACCCAACGAACCCCATGAACCCAACGAACTCTACGAACTCTACGAACCCTACAAACCCAACAAACAAGCTGGTCATAACCGTTGCCCTCACCGGGGCGGAGATGAGCAGAGCCGATAACCCCAATCTACCGCTCTCTCCAGAGGAGATTGCCGATGCAGCTTGCGAAGCCTTTCGGGCCGGAGCGGCGATTGCGCACGTGCACGCGCGGGATAAGGCGGGAGAGTCGACACAGGATGCAAAGATCTACCGGCGGATCATCGAGGAGATCGAAGATCGCTGCAATATGATCGTCCAGCTGTCGATCGGCGGGGCGGTGGGGATGTCTCCGGAAGAGCGGAGCGCTCCACTGGCGTTGAAACCGGAGATGGCTACGCTCACCACCGGCACGGTCAACTTCGGAGACGGTGTCTTCCTGAATCCGCAATCGGTCATCGAACGGTTCGCCACTGCGATGAAAGAGAGCAGGATAAAACCAGAGATAGAGATATTCGATGTAGGGATGATCACCACCGCCCTGCGTCTGGTAAAGAAGGGGCTGCTTGCAAAGCCGCTCCACTTCGACTTTGTGATGGGTGTCCCCGGCGGGGTTGCGGGAACGGTGGCGAACCTTCTGCACATGGTAGGGATGATCCCCACGGGCTCGACCTGGCAGGTGGCAGGGATCGGCAGGCATCAGCTTCCACTCGCCACTACCGCGATCGTCCTTGGCGGCCATGTGCGGGTCGGGTTCGAGGATAACATATACTACACAAAGGGGGTTCTCGCCAAGAGCAACGCCCAGCTGGTCGAGCGGGTTGTGCGGATTGCGCAGGAGCTGGGACGGGAGATCGCCACCCCGGACGAGGCACGGCAGATCCTCGGAATAAGCTGCGGGCATTGAACCTTTATAGTTTGACCCACAACTTCTAAATTGCGACTCTTTGGCGGGCAAAGGAGGGCGGATTGAGCAGATTGATGAACATAGCAGAGGCGGCGCAGCAGGTGAAGCCGAACTCTACCGTGATGATCGGGGGGTTCCTTGTGGTCGGAGCGCCGCAGCGGCTGCTCAAGGCTATCGCTATGCAGAAAAGTGACCGGTTGACTGTTATCGCCTGTGCCGCCGACTATCCTGACCAGGGTATCGGCAATCTGGTATCGGCCGGACTGATCGAGCGGGCGATCCTGTCGCACATTGGGACGAACCCGGATATGGAGGGGCTGGTCACCGCGGGGAAGATCGAGCTGGAGCTTGTGCCGCAAGGTACACTCGTTGAGCGGATCAGGGCCGGCGGGGTCGGGCTGGGCGGGGTGCTCATCTCCACCGGATTGGGGACTGCGGTTGAAGAGGGGAAGAGGATAATCGAGGCGAATGGACGCCGGTATCTGCTGGAAGAGCCGTTGCGCGCCGATGTCGCCCTGATCAAAGCGGCGGTCGGAGACCACGCGGGCAACCTTGTCTATCACGGGGCAGCGCGGAATATCAACCCGCTGATGGCTCTCGCCGCCGACCTGGTGATCGCGGAGGTGGAAGAATTGGTGCCGATAGGGGAAATCGATCCCAATCGGGTGATGACCCCTGGTATTTTCGTCGACATCATCGTCTGCGACAGCGAGGAGGGGTGATGGATAAGACGACATCGAGAGAGTACATAGCCCGCCGGGTGGCGCAGGAACTGCATGATGGAGACCTTGTGAATCTGGGGATTGGGATACCGACGATGGTCGCCGATTTTCTCCCTGCCGGAGTCAATGTGACCTTCCACTCAGAGAACGGGTTCGTCGGAATAGGCCCGTCGCCGCAGGCAGGGGCCGAGGATCCGGAGATCATCAACGCCGGCGGACAGTTCGTCACCATCCTCCCCGGCGGGGCGTTCTTCGACAGCGCCGTATCGTTCGCAATCATCCGTGGCGGGCACCTGGATGTAACAGTCCTTGGCGCCCTGCAAGTGGATACGCACGGTAACCTGGCCAACTGGACGGTTCCCGGCAGGAGAGGGCCGGGGATGGGCGGAGCAATGGACCTTGTCACCGGGGCGCGTCTGGTGATCGTGGCGATGATGCACACGACCAAGGACGGCAGGCCGAAGATCGTTGAAGACTGCACCTTGCTGCTCACCGGCGCAGGGGTCGTGGATCTGATCGTCACCGACCTAGGGGTGATCAAGGTCGCCCCAGAGGGCTTATTAGTTCAGGAACTGCGTTCCGGCGTCACCATGGAGGAGATCGAGGAGAAGACAACGGCAAGGCTACGGTTCGCCGGGTCTGTTCTTCGGTAAGGCCTCTAGATGGTCGAAGAATTCTGAGACCTCTCGATTCGATGCCTGCCTCAAAGGTTCGAAGTTCACCGGAACGGACTGATTTCGCCCCTCGAACGTAGAACATTCAACAACCTATGCCCCTGTACGTAAGAGGTGGACATTGCTCACTCGCTTAAGAGAAGAATTTGGTTGAACGCTCGCGTACAACAGTGTATCGTCTGGAGGTGAGGTGAATGATGGTGCGCAACGTGAAACGATACCTCTTCTTCGTCATCCTTCTGCTTGCGTTGGCGGGGATGACTGCAGTGACAATCCCTCTTTGCGAGTACATATCGCATCGCACTGATATCTCGGATTTGAGGATCAATTTTGCTTATCGCTATCACAACGACCCCTATGGCCTGAGAGGGCGGGATATCGACGAAGGGGAACTGTTCATCGACTTCACCCGTCGTTTCGATTCTCCTGACTTCGGGTTCAACATCGCAGTAACGACCGATATGAGAATTTCGACGGTTGCCCTCTCTTCCTTCTCGGTCATCGCCGAGGGGGACCTCAAACGTTACTTCGCCGCGGGCGCCCCGCATTTTGGGGTCGCCGGAGTGAGAGCAAAGACCTCTTCGGCGTATGAAACGATCGGGCTGTTCGTAAGGCTTGGTATAGGGTACGGACGGTTCACCGATGTCACCCCCCTTGCCAAGGCGCTGAAGATCAATGCGCATCTGCTAGAGCAGGAAGCTATCTCCGAGCATCTGGCGAGGATCGATCTGCTGTCGATCGCCCATGAAATCGACAACATCGACACCTACGAAACGCTCGCCGACCTCTTAACAGTGTTGCGGCAGATCATCGAGGGGTCAGGGTTGGTCAGGATTGGCGGGCTCGATGCCCTTAACATCTATGAGATGGCCAGGATTATCGAAGATGATAGGCACCCGCGCTTTTGCGGAGGGAACGTTAGTGTCGGAATCGGGTATGAAATCCTAGATCCGATGAAGGGACGCAATGACATCCTGGCGACCGCAGTCTTTAACTACGCGCTGATCACCACTCCGCAGGCACAGCTTCTCATCAGCGGTTCCTTCTCCGGGGCGTACGATTTTCTCGCTACGCACCAGATTCGCATCACGGCCGCTTACGACTACATCATCAGTGACATAGTCAGCCTTTCGGCCCTCCACTCCTTCTCCCGTGAAACACGGGGCGGTCTTCCGACCGATAAGCATGACCTCGCCATTGATCTCATGTTGACGCCGGTCGAGGGAGCTTATGTTGCTTTGGGTATGCGGTTCGCTCACCGGCCGTGGTTTTTGGAGTTGCGCAAGGACATCACTTTTCGGATCGGCATGGACCTTCTGTAGAAGAAGGCATGACAGAACCGATCACCTCGCTGAGCAGGTAATCCGCCACGAGTTCGCGTGCTTCGGCCAGTGGAAAATACCGTGCTTCTGCGATCTCATCCGGGTCCGGCCGGACCTCCCCGTCCAGCGTGACATGGTAGAAGAACATGACCCAGTGGAGGTGGCTCCTACGTCCCAATCTTCCTTTGACATTGAGAAGTGATCCGATTTCCCCTGCAACCCCGAGTTCCTCTCTGATCTCCCGCAGGAGCCCCTCTTGCGGGTTCTCCCCAAAGCGGATGAACCCGCCCGGAAGCGACCACCTTCCCTTGGTAAGGCCGCGGCTTCCCTTCACCAGGAGAATCTGCCCGTGTTTAAGACAGGCCCCCTCCGCAACAACCCGCGGCATCGTGGCATGTATTGCTTCACGCACCAGCGGTGCAACACCGGGGAGTGAGGCGATCTCATCCTTCCCCAGCCAATCGTGCGGGTGCCGTGGCAGTTGAGGAGCACAAAAAGTGACCGGTTCGCTCGTGGCAAGCAAGGAGATCTCCTTCACGGAGAACGGCGCCGCGCCTCTATGTGGCAGGTCGAGCAGCCCGTCTCGCTCGACGAGGTAGATCCTGCCGTCCGTCTCGATATAGTGGCGCATTGCTTTCCCTCCCTCCGACATTATAAGTAGATGGAAGACGGATTTCACTGCGTTTGCGTCGTAGACCGCAACGTAGAGGTATGGCCGGTCTGCGGATCGATTGAGTGAGTTGACTCGCCGATCTCGCAAGCATCTGCCTCAGCGCCCGCACCCACGCGATTCTAATCTCTACAGAGCTTGGTGAGCGGAGAGTCGCTCGATCAGACGGTGGACCGCTCGGCACTGCCCAGGGAAGAGGAGGAGAAGTGCCTGGGCAGTGGTGCGATCGGCCCGTGCAACAGCTATCCGTCCCTGTTCATCGCGGCTGTAGCCGATCAACGCATACAGTCCGTCCAGGCTCAGAGAGAACTCCCGGCGCAGATCATCAGTGAGCGATAGCGTTGCAAGGTGCTCCTTCAGCGCGGTGAAACAAGACAGTGTACAGCGTCCCGCCCCGGAAAAGTTACCGGGAAGCGCATCGGCAATCAGCGCGAAAGACTGTTCCGCGGCAAGCGACAAGAGGACGACCGTGCTCAGGTAGCGCCCCGCAAGGAAGGCGAGCTGCCCCTCGCGGACGTAGGCGAGCACGGTCTCATCGATCGGTGCATCGACGGTCTTGTTCAGGTGGCGCAGGTACCGATCTGGATCGCGAACCAAGATTGCATCAGTCTCAAGGCACTCCTCACCGTATTCGGTCACGTGGACAAAAGGGAGATTTAGGTTAAGCGAGTTCTTCCCCGGAGCGAGCACCCCTTGCACAAGGAGTTCCCAGACAATCTCGTGAATCTTCAGGGCATCGTGCCGCTGGTAGTCCTCAGCCAGTTGTCCTACCTGGTATATAATGGAGTTCAGATGCGTCTGCGATTCGCTACGCAGAACCTCGAAGACAAGTTCTCGCAAGTCGGTCTTATCCACTCTTCCCCTCCTATCAAAGCATCATACCGGCATACCTCATCGGATGCAGCGGCCCCATAAAGATGAACAGATTTTCGTTCGGTTTCAGTAAGATCGCAACCAGCGAATTTCCAATGACTTTGAGACGCCCATGGCAGGCTGTTGCATAACCCGCTTCTCCTTGCAGAACAGAAGCTTTCACCGTCTCGGGGGGTG
>JAJOKK010000002.1 GCA_021129875.1 Candidatus Bipolaricaulota bacterium | reverse complement strand
CGGGTTTTCCTTCTCATATTCTTGCCGTGGCGTAGTGGAACATCCGATAGAACAAGCGCAGCTTGCCTTCTGTGGAAGCGGTGAACTTCCTGACTTTGGCGGATTTATGAGCGGGATGCCCGTCGAGAATCAGGAACAGCGGATAGCTGGCTCCATACAGCAATCGACGCAGAAACTGAATGAACAGATTACCCTTGAGACGGTTGAACACCATGAATCGCAACTTCCCTTGGTGACTGACCACCGAAAGGACATTCAGCCCAAAGCGGGCCCCGGCACTGGATGCCACCGGGTCTGTCCTCTAATGCCCCACGTCGTACCGGAATGATAGTCGGACCTAACACCGGCTTCATCAGCAAAGTAAACTGTTGTTCCAACTTTCTGTGCTTCCTTGCGGATGCGGGGGAACTCCTCATTCAGCCATTGCTCTACAGCTTTCGGATTCTGCTGGTAGGCCCGCCTCAGAGGCCGTTGCGGGCTCAATCCCAGCTGTTTCAGCAGACGGCTGACCGAAGAACGACTCAGTGAAAGCCTGAACTGTCGCTTGATCGTACGTATTCAGTAAACCCATCCCTGAACCGCGTCCGCGGGAGGAAAGAACCACGGATGGACACTGACACTCACGGACTATTGCTGGAGAATGAGACGCGACAGATCATCGGGTGCGCAATGGAAGTGCTGAACGCTCTTAGGCACGGGCTGTAACGGCGGAACCAGCGGGATCGGCAACCCTCTGCCGGCGGCGTAGCTATAAGACGACAAAGATGCTGCCAGCCAGCCCGGTCATACCGCTGAACGCAAAGACAGTGTTCATACCCCACAGATCAGAGATCAGAGATCACCCCGAAGCCCAGTGGCTCGGGCCGAATCGCTCGCCTTGGCGAGATAAAACAGCGAGAGGGATACGCTCTGCCAGGTCATCCGGGCCGGAAACACCCATGCCACGGCGAACCCAAAGCTCTACACCGTGCTCTCTGTGAATCCATTCCCCATAGGCCCACCCGAGCTTGGGCCTCTACAGCTCGATCCGTCCTTGCAGTGCGCGCCCCAGGGTCACCTCATCGGCAAATTCCAGGTCGCGGCCGACAGGGATGCCCTGCGCGATCTGTGAGATCTTCACTCCCAGAGGCTTGACAAGCGAGACGATGTGCATCCCGGTCAATTCGCCCTCGAGTTTTGGCTCCAGGGCGAGGATGATCTCCTTCGTCCCCTCTCGCTCGATCCGCTCGATGAGTGAGCCGATCGTAAGATCAGCGGTCCCAACCTCGTCCAGAGGGGAGACTAGTCCGCCAAGGACGTGGTAAAGTCCGCGATAGGCGCCTGTCCGCTCGATCTTCAGAATCTCCCACGGACGCCCGACGACACAGATCAGCCCCTGCTCACGCTTCGGGTTCGCACAGATGTCGCACAGCTCACCGACGGCAAAGTTGTGACAGCGCGAACAGTGCTTGACCTCCGTCTTGATCCTGCCGATCGCGTCTGAGAGCCGCGCAACCTCGGCCGCAGGGCTATTCAATAAGTGAAAGACGACTCGCTCGGCGCTCTTACGTCCGATTCCAGGGAGCGCCCGCAGCTGCTCGATTACCTCTTCCAGCGGCGCGATCACAGTCCGGGCATTCCGGGAATTCCTTGGGTGAGCGGCCCTAAGAGTTCAGCAGAACTCTCTTGCGCGTTCTTCTGAGCCTCCTGTACTGCGGCGATGACAAGGTCGACAAGCATCTCGGCATCGTCGGGATCGATGACTTCCTTTTCAATTGCCAGATTGAGCAGCTCTCCGCGACCGTTCACCGTCGCCATGACCATCCCCCCGCCGGAGCTTGCCTCGACCTTCATCTCGGAGATCTCAATCTGTTTCTTCTCGAGATCTTCCTGTAGTTTTTTCGCTTGCTTCATTATATTGCCCATGTTGCCCAATCCCTTCATTATTCCTCCCTTATAATTGTGCCATCGAACAGTTGGCAGACGAGATCCGCCTTTTCCCGCAGGGTCGCCTGCGGGGAGGGTTTGCGGCTTACACCGTCGCTCAGCTCGATCTCCACGTAGAATCGATCCCCCAAGTGGCGGTGTACCATACCCGCCAGGTACTGCGTGTTCCCTGGTTTCTCCAGGCTCTCCTTGTGAAAGGTGTGCTCCGGGTGAAAGGCGATCGTCACCCTGTCCCCGGCAAGGTGCGGTGTTGCCTCGGTGAGGAAGGCGGCGATGGCGATCCGTTCCTGCTCGATCGCTTGCAGCATCTTCTTCCAGCCAGACAGAAATCCACCTTCCTCTCCGATCTGCTCCGCTGGTTCGGCGTCCGGTTGTATACGCGGTGCAGCCTCTGTCCGGGGGAGAGGCCTCTCCTCCACCCGGTCTGCCGCCGGTGCAAGGAGCGATCCCTCTTCGGCTGCGATCGGCTTAGCTGCAATTGTCTGAGTTGCGATCGGCTCAACCACAGGCGGTCCAGCCGCCGGCCCGTCCTCCCGCGCCACCGCTGACGAAGCGGTGGAGACAGGGCCGCTAAGCCCGTCCATCAGTGAGAGGAGACCTATCTCGAGCAGTATTCGCCGATCGAGGGAACGGAACAGGTCCTGCTTGACGTCGAGAAGTCCGCGGCAGAGGCGGATATCGCGTTCTACAGAGCCGCTCCCGGCAGCGAGCCGGTCGCGCACGATCCCGACGAGGTCAGCAAGAAAGACCTCGAGATCCTTTCCCCTCTCGACGAGTGAGTCGATCGTCCCGAGAACGCTCGTACGATCCCCAGTTTCTATCGCCCGCAAGAATTTCTCGTGCACATCACGCCCGACAAGGCCGAGCATATCAAGGAGTATCTCAGGTGTGATCTCCTCACCTGCATAGCTCATCGCCTGCTCGAGCATGACGATTGCGTCGCGCATCCCCCCGTTCGCCTTCCGCGCCAGCAGGGCTGACGCCTCAGCGGTGATCGTGATCCCTACCTCGCAAGCGATCTGCGCAAGGCGGGAACCGATCGTCTCCTCGCCTATCTTACGGAAATCGAACGCCTGACAGCGTGAGACGATCGTCCGGGGGACCTTGTGCGGCTCGGTGGTTGCAAAGATAAAGACCGCATGAGAAGGAGGTTCTTCCAACGTCTTCAAGAGCGCGTTGAACGCCTCGTTGGTCAGCATGTGCACCTCGTCGATGATGTACACCTTCATCCGCAGATCAGTGGGAGCGAAGTTAACCTCCTCGCGCAGCCTCCGGATGTTGTCAATCCCCCGGTTGGACGCTCCGTCGATCTCCAGGATGTCGAGCGACCTGTTGGCAAGGATCGTTTTGCAGGCGACACACTTATTGCACGGCTCCCCCTCTTCGGGGGAGAGGCAGTTGACCGCGCGGGCAAGGATGCGGGCGATCGACGTCTTCCCGATCCCGCGTTCCCCGGAGAACAAGTAGGCGTGGGCGGCCTCACCGGCGACCACGGCATTTTTCAGCGTGCGAATTACCTCGTCTTGGCCGACTACATCGCAAAAGCACTGCGGTCTAAAGCGGCGATAAAGGGAAATATGGTATAATTTTTCAGTCACTTTGCAGGTCACCGTTCCTGGTCGGGGAGACTGGATTTGAACCAGCGACTTCCTGCTCCCAAAGCAGGCGCGCTACCAGGCTGCGCCACTCCCCGTCTCTGTGTAGGATGATTATAGGCGCACAGCTCTCCGCTATCAATCCGGGGAGCACCACAAAAGGGGGCTTGCAACTCAGCAAGCAGTATCCCTGTCGGACCGAGAGGGAAGTGAGCCGCCACATTTCCATCGCCGGATACGACCATCGCGCCGCCAAAGGAGTTGTCGTCGGGTAATCCCTTGCCGACAGGTAATTGGTCATAAACGTGGTCACTCCGGCCAGCTTTACCCGTTGGATATACTCGGGTTTCTCGTCCTTGTCCCACTGTTCTTGGCTGTGCGATCCGTCAGCAAAGTCTCTGGCGAACGGAAATAGCAGCCAATCGATACGAAGATCACAAGCTCGGTCGATAATTTTGTCGGAAGAGGTCTCCACAGATCAAGAATGCCATTCTTCCGAACGGTGTTTCCAGTGTAGGAACCGCTGAGCCATGATCGTATACGTTCGGGTCTGCATCGGGACTATGCCACCCAGGGTGGATCTGCCGGTATTTGAGTCCGATATCTCCATCCGGTGTAAAGAGAACGGCAGTGTCATAGAGCTTGTCGCCGGCACGCTCCAAAAGACCGATGGACAGCCATAGCGATCGGTCCCGGGATAGATCCGACAGTACGTCCGTGACTGGTCCTGGGATCCTTTGTCCAAGCGGTAAATCATGATCTGGATCGTCATTGTTGATCAGCCCGGTCAGAGCAGCTTCTGGAAAGAGGCCTAGTTCAGCACCAGCATCAGTGGCCTTATTCGCCATACTCAAGAGCACAGCCAGGTTGGCGTCAGGATCAGGAAGGATACGATTCACAGCAAATGCTGTCTTCATGACTCTTTGCTCCTCGTAAAATAAAGACTGGAAAGTGAAGAAGTAAAATTGATCTTTTCGTCTTTGATCGTCTTTTATTTCTTCACAAGCATTCTCCTCTGGGTGGCCCTGACTTGCTGGGGGAGGAGGAGAGAATGCAATTGGAGCAAACTGGCAACTTAATTCCAGCAGGACGCAACAGAGCCGACGAAGCTTAGAAGACGGTGTCATCTGCAAGTACAGATTCACAGACAACACCGTCTTGGCGGATAGCAGATGCCCGCCTACTCCAGGTTTGAGATGAACTCGTCGACGAGAAGGGCTGACAAGGTCTGAATCTTCACGCTCCCACGCGAACCAAGCTCCACGGAAATACGCATGATCGCTGCAAGATCAGGCGCCTCTACAACGCTCACAAAATCGTAAGCCCCCAGAGTTGCATACTGGTGGACAACGTGAGCGCCGAGTTCTTCGATCTCCTGATTTACTTCGCTGATTCGCCCTGGGTTTCCCTTGATCGTTGCCGCCCCTTCATCGGTCAACCGGCTGAGAAGGATGTAAGTCGCCACACAGATCACCCCCTTCACTGCTCAATGAATCAGCATACCACACCGAACCCCTTTTTTACAAACACGCCACGCCGAAGCGGTCTGTAGATAAACATTGAATAACGCGCTACACACCTCTTTTCCGCCAGAGCTATTCGCAAATCCTGAACCCGTTTCTTTTCGGTTCCGCGTGCGCTCGACAAGGGAATCCAGAGAAATATGGCTCGTCGTCGTTTCGGGTGGGGAGACAGAAGCTTTAGAGCCTGCTCGTCTTCAATCTCGGCTGCGGAGCAGGGACGCCTGTCTGCCAGCCAGGCAGGGAGGCCACCTCCTCGTTCAAGCATTTTTACTGCTCGGGGGGTGTAGTAAGTCCCCAATCGGCTACTACACCCCCCGAGACGGTGAAA
>JAJOKK010000077.1 GCA_021129875.1 Candidatus Bipolaricaulota bacterium | reverse complement strand
AGGGGAGGATGGATTTACTGAATACGTACATCCAGTCACCGAACAACGGTGAGCGGCAGGATGACATCCTATGCACTTGCCCCGTTTGAACACATCGCGGATCAGATCCGCCACCCACCAGATGAAACTGACAATTTCGCTATGCTTTATGTTTGCATTCTACGGTCTTGCACAGTCACTTGAGAAGAAGAGGACTGCTGCACGCACCGGGGAGCCGTCCATTCCCTTTACTTTGAGGGGGAAGGCGAGAAAGTACGGCGACCCTTCCTCGGCGATCGCTTCCTCCAGGCGAACCAGCCCTTCGACGATCGGAATATCCGCCCCAAGAAGGATGTGGTGAACTGGATACTCGGATGATCCGCACGGGTCCGGGCTCGGCATGTCCAGTCCAAGAAGGGCAATCTTGCTCTCTGCGAGGAACTGCGCACCTTCCGGTGTTAGGGAAGGGGCGTCCTGGAAGTAGCCAGGTGTTCCAATCCGCGCATCCCAGCCGGTATGGACAAGGACAGCACGCCCACTGAGCGTCCCTGATCGCGCGAACACCTCTGGGCCGATCGGGTTAACCTGGGTGCTGACGATGGTCGCCGGCAGAACCTGCAAAGGCATCCCTGTGAGATCAGCTCCGTTTTCACTGAAGTGAAGAGGGCTATCGATATGGGTGCCGCAGTGGCTCTCAAGGCGGGTGAATCGGGAGAGGTTGTATCCATCGGTCGAAAAATGAGCAAGACGGGTGATCCTTACCCCCAAACGGTCGCCGGGGTAGGCTGACATTCCGTCGACCATCTCTTGCGTTAAGTCTATAACATGGATGTTCATAGTTGCTTTTGTGGTACGCCCGAGAGGATTTGAACCTCTGACCTTCGCATCCGCAGTGCGACGCTCTATCCACTGAGCTACGGGCGCATATTAAGCGGAGGGACGGGGATTCGAACCCCGAAGCCCTTGCGGGCGTACCAGTTTTCGAGACTGGCTCCTTGCCATTCGGTCATCCCTCCATCGCTGCTCGACTGTAATATGGTAGACCGTCTCTCCCGCCGGCGCAAGGGAGGAAGTTACCGCTAGGTCGCGCAGGTTCTGGCCTACGAGCACTTCTCATAGGCCTCAATGATCCTCGCCACGAGCGGGTGACGAACAACATCGGTCTTGTCCAGGGCGACAAAGGAGATCCCTTTGACGCCGCTAAGGATCGAGCGGACTGCGGCGAGGCCTGAGGCGCCGTCCTCGAGGTCGATCTGGGTGATATCCCCGGTGATCACCACCTTGGAATGAAAACCGAGACGGGTCAGGAACATCTTCATCTGGATCGAGGTCGTGTTCTGCGCCTCATCGAGGATGACGAAACTGTTGTTCAACGTGCGGCCGCGCATAAAGGCGAGCGGGGCCATCTCGATCCGCCCATGTTCGTTCAGCTTCTCAAACTCTTTTGCCGGGATCATGTCAAATATCGCGTCGTACAACGGCCGCAGATACGGGCTTACCTTCGCCTGAATATCCCCGGGGAGGAAGCCCAATTCCTCTCCGGCTTCGACCGCCGGCCGGGTGAGGATGATCCGCTTCACCTTCTCCCGCTTCAGATAATCGATCGCCATCGCCACGGCGAGGTACGTCTTTCCCGTCCCTGCCGGGCCGATGGAGAAGACGATATCGTTTCCGCGAATAGCTTCGATATAACGGTGCTGGCCAGCCGTCTTCGCCCGGATCTCCTCGCCCCAGTGGGTCACCCGCACTACATCGGAGAGGACCCCGTCCACATTCTCGTTCCCTTTGATCCGAGAGATCAGGTACCGGACATCGGCCGGGCTGGGGATGTGATTCGACTCGATAATATCGAGCAGCTTCTCAAACAGGGAACGAACCTGCTCTACCTCTTTCGCGGCCCCCTCAATGCGTATCGTCTCCCCCCGCGCAATGATCCGCGCTGGAAACGCCTTCTCGATCTCCTTCAAGTTGCGGTGGAACTCGCCCAGAAGGGCGGTCGATTCCGTGTTGTCACGCAGGGTTATCTCTGCAGTCGTCGGTTCGATTCTCTCTCACCCCATAAAGATGTGTATCGGTCGCTTCTGTAATCCTGATCCGCACTTCGTCGCCGGGCCGGGCCGAGCTCCCAGTGGGGAGAAGGGTGTCGATGTATCCTTGCGTATAGCCGCGGTGGCGCCCGTTGCGTTCCTCCTCGATCAGCACCACCTGCTCGCTTCCCACCAGCGAGTCGAACAAGCGCCGCCGTACGGTCCGTCCTAGACGCTCAAGGCGACTCGCTCGTTCCTTCTTCTCCTGCTCGGGGATCGCGCCGGCGAGGTTCGCCGCCGCAGTCCCCTCTCGGGGAGAGTAGCGGAATATGTGCATGTTCGCAAACCCGATCTCCTCAATCAGGGTGCAGGTTCGGATGAACGCAGCTTCGTCTTCGCCGGGGAACCCGACGATTACGTCCGTGCCGAACGTAGCCTGGGGGATCTTTTGCCGGATGAGTTCGACCCGCGCGCGGTAGAAGGCCGATCTGTAGCCCCGCTTCATGCGGCGAAGCACGGTGTCGTCCCCGCTCTGAAGGGGGATGTGGAAGTACGGGCAGACACGCCGATCCTCAGCAAAGGCATCGACCAAGTCCGCGGTTATCCCGGAAGGATCTATCGATGCAATGCGCAGACGCCGCAGCCCGTCAATCCGCAAGAGATCCCGGGTAAGACCGGCTAAATCGCCGTCCGCCGGCGCATACTGGGCAATATTGATCCCGGTGAGGACAATCTCAGAATAGCCGTTCACCACCAACCGGCATGCTTCGGCAGCGGTTGAGGAGACCGACTTACTGCGCGAGGGGCCACGGACCTGTGTGGTGCGGCAGAAGGTGCAGGCAAGATCGCAGCCGTCTTGCACCTTTAGGAAGGCCCGCACACGGCCGCTGTGCGAGACGACCGCCTCCCGATCGAGCGAGGGCGACCTCTCCACGGAAAGGATGCCGCGCCGACCGGCAAGGACCTCGGTCACCGCCTCGTCGATCCTCTCTTTCCACGCATTACCGGCAAGGAGGTCCGCCTCCTCAACCCGGGTCAACCTCTGAATGACCCCATCGGCAAGACAACCGACAAGGAGTATCCTCGCCCCCGGCCACTCCCGTCGCAGGCGACGGATCGCCTGGCGGGCCTTGCGCTCGGCCAGGGAGGTGACCGTGCAGGCGTTCACGATGTAGAGATCGGCCTCTCCTTTGACGATCTCAAACCGCTCCTCCAACCGTTCGCGCATCATCTGCGTCTCATACTGGTTCACCCGACAGCCGAAGGTGAGAAAGCCGATACGCGGACGGGCCTGTCTCGTTTCAACAGGAGAGGGGGGGGGAGTGCGAAGTTGGGAAGTTGGGAAGTTCTGAGGTTGAGAGATCAGAAAGACTCCCATCCTCCCATCTCCCCATCCTCTCATCCTCTCATCCTCCCATCCTCCCATCTCCCCACCCTCCTTCGCTTCCTGCACCGATAAGGATACCCCACTGCCCTCCTCTGTCAACCATCATGACGGTTGACATTTACCCCTCCTTATGATAGCGTCGGGGGTACGGATTTCTTAATGAGGGGGGGGAACGATGCGTAGACAGATCCTGATCGCCTTGGTTGCGGTGATAGCCGTCGTCGGGATTGTGCTCGGGTGGTACTTTATAACCCAACGTCAGGTCGGACGTCTCATTGCGCAAGGGGAGCGAACCAATATCTTGCTCCTCGGCCTGGACCAGAGCGAAAATACAAGCCGAAGCGACACAATAATCCTCCTGAGCCTGGCACCGGAGGAGGAAGTTGTATTGCTCTCCTTGCCGCGTGACCTACGGGCAAAGTTTCCCGACGGAGAGTTCCACAAACTGAACGCTGCGTACCCGTTAGGCGGGGCAAGACTCGCCTGCGAGACCGTCTCCGCTCTGCTCGGGATCGAGGTCCCATTCTATGTCACCTTGGACTATACCGGGTTTGAGAGACTGATCGATCTGCTGGGCGGGATTACCCTCACCGTGGAAGAACGGATGGTCTACACCGACGAGCGGGCCGATCCTCCACTCCATATCGATATCTATCCCGGTACGCAGACGATGGACGGTAAGACAGCCCTCCACTACATCCGCTACCGTGATGAGACCGGAGACATCGGTCGGATCGCCCGCCACCAGAAGCTGATCGCAGCCATCTTGGAAAAGGGGTTCCACCACCAAGAGGAGACCGCAATCCGCGAGATTATAAAGGCGATCCACCCGTACCTGAGCACCAATCTCTCGCTGATCGACCTATTCGACCTGTCAAAGCTCGTACGGAGACTAAGATTCGATCAAATGCAAATGGCAACCATCCCAACGGAACCGGTGACGATCGATGGGGTCAGTTACCTGGAGATGCGGGTCGTGGCGACGGCGCGGATTATCGCGCAGACGATCAAGGGGATAGATCTTCTCACTCCCGATGAGATCAGCATTGCAATCTATAACGGAAGCGGAGCGATGATGTTGGCGGCACGTACGGCCGAACACCTGCGCAAGCGCGACTTCAGGATCACAAAGACGGCCAACGCCGATTCATTCGGCTACACAAAGACGCAGATCGTGATCTTGTCCGAAGAGGCGAAGGCGTGGGTGCTGCAACGAGCCCTCCCCTCCGAGGCGACCGTAGTCTCCTTAGAGGACTTTACACCGCTCTATGGGGCACTTGCTACGCCGCCTGCCGGCACAGATCTCCTGCTTATCGTCGGAGCAAACTTTGAGGTGACAAGATGAACGATGAGACCCTCCTCCGCACAGCGATCGAGCTGATCGCCGAGAAGAAAGGGAACCAGACCGTAGTGATCGACCTGAGGGACGCCCCGATCCCCACCGGATACTTCGTGATCACCGAGGGGGATAACTCGGTTCATGTCAAGGCGATCGCCGCCAATCTGCGGAATGGATTCCCACTAAAGACAATCCACCGTGAAGGGTTGACCGAACGGCGCTGGATCGTGCTCGACTACGGCGAGATCGTGATACACATCTTCCTGCACGAGACACGCGCGTTCTACGACATCGAATCCCTATGGGCGGACCACATCATCAATGTAGAGACAGAGGAGCCTGTTGCGTAAACCCCTTCCACCGCTCGTCTTTAACCCAACCCCCCCAGTGTAAGCATTTTACCGCATCGGGGGGTGTAGTAGCCGAAGAGGGGTTTACTGCACCCCCCAGGAGCGCTGAGAACGCTGAGATCAAGCATTAAGGTTCCAATTTCACTCTCTGCGTGCTCCGCGCGGTGAAAGCTTCTGTTCTGCAAGGAGAAGAGGGTTATACAATAGCCTGAGAGGTAAAGGCCCCGGCTGTTTAGCTGTAAGCAACCGGTAGGTAAAATCAAAAAATAAAAAGAAGCCGATCTTCCCTACCAATGCCCTTTCCAGCCGATGGTCCACTCCAAAAGCGGACCGCC
>JAJOKK010000206.1 GCA_021129875.1 Candidatus Bipolaricaulota bacterium | reverse complement strand
CGTTTTCAGGGAAACACGCAAAGCTTAACTCCACCTAAGCACCTTGTCCACTTTACGGGGTCCATTTCAAACTACCTGCGGGAAACGGTCATCACGCACCCCGATCGGGCCAAACCCGAGCGGTCCTGGAACTTCCCCTGCGCTGTCATTGTAGAAGAGGTAACCAACGCCGTCTACCACCGTTCCTACGCAAAAAGGCACCTATCGCGGTGTGATCACACCTCCTTTGACTCCCTCTGTTCCGCTGGCATGAGTGCGGGTTGCCTTTTCACTGGAAACAGGCGAAAATTCGCTACGCGCATCGCAGAGTATAGATCGCTGTCCAACGCTGGATTCCTGGTTCCGTGCGGAGGATTCAACCGGATGCGTAATTCTTGAGGGGGTGGTGGATCAGATGGACACGTCCTACATGCTGAAGCAGATGTGCCGCACGGTTCTCAGCGTCGCTGATCTCAAGGCCATCTGCAAGAGCCGTGGGTTCATCGGCAAAGAGACGGCTTCGCGCGCGATCTTTGAGAACTTCTTCCTCTCCGATATCGGAGTGGAGGCGGCGCTCGGCTCCCTTACCAGCGAGGAGATCATCTTCCTACATCTGCTTAAACGGACCGACAAGGCGGTCGATCTCACGCTCTTCGAACGGTTGTACGGCAGTGCAAAATCGGGCACAAGCTACTACTATGGAACATTCTCCCAGCAGTACAAGACGACCTTCAAGCGGGTGAAGGAATCACTGGTCCGCAAGGGGGTGCTCCTCATCGCCGAGGCGCTTGACGACTGGGGCGCCTCTACAAAGATGGAGAAATGGCGGTTCCGTTTTCCCACAGAATTTGCTGAATTTCTCCCGCCGATGATCGAGCCGGCGACGTTCGCAGCACGCGGAGATCACCAGACCAAGGTCCTACGGGGCAAACTCCTCCAGATCGTAGGGGAGCGGCAGCGACGTTCACAGTTGAAGGATGAGTCGGTCTACGCCCTTAACGTTACGGATGGCGAGTTGCTCATGGGAGAGAAGGGGTTCAGTGTTGAACGCCTGCTGGAATGGCAGCGGGCCTGCTGGACGGCAGCTGGCTTGGGGAAGATAAAGAGGAAAAAGGGCGAGATAACGCCGATTACGGCTGTTCTTTATGCATTTTCGCAACTTACCCATAAAGAATGGCTTCTCCCGGAGCAACTGACAGTACCGTTTAGACTCTTCACCGGTGAAATCGGGACATTCGACGCTGAACAGGTATGTGGTAGTGGTTGGAAGTGGGGGGTGCTGGTAAGGTACACAGCGGAAGGGAAGAGATATTACCGTCTGGTCGATGATCTGCAGAGCAAGAGCGCTTCACCGGAGCGGTATCTGCAGATCGAGCCTGATGGCTCGGTGGTCGTGGATCTGCAGGCAGTCCACTATAAGGCAGTGGACGACCTATCCCAGATTGCGACCTGGCAGGTCCATGATTCTTGTCTGTCTGCCTTTCCGCACGTGATTAAGATCGGGAATGCGCCCACGGCCGTGCGGGACGGAACGCTTGCTCTGTGGCTACAGGAGAACGCACCTGCCTTCCGCACGGCAATGGAACAGGTAACGCAGCGCTGGGGGAAGCAGATCGTCCACGAGAACCTGCTGGTTGCTCGCGTCAAGGACCTGAGCTTGAAGGTGCGGATCGAGAAAGTGTTCCCCGATCAGCGGCAGGTCGTCTTCCTGCCTAATGACTACATCGCCTTTCCTTGCGATCTGCTGGCGCTGATCGAGGCTGTGGTGCGAAAATCAGGGCACGTGATCAAGAGAGCTAAAGAATGAGGCCGGATAATAGTCGGTAGTGGGTAGTGAATAGCTGCCACCACCAAAGAAGTGAGGCTGAATGGGCAAGATAGACCTTGCTACTGAGAACGTAGAGAATCTGGATCTGTTCGCGAACCCGTACGATCCACGAAGGGATCTGCATCTATTCATGAACTACGCTGCAGACCGCAGGATAAAGCGGCTTCATCGGGACAACTGTTTGCCCAAGACCGATGCCACGCGCCTGGCCAAACTGATGACCAACCCGGGTGCGGTCAACGAGATTAATGAGCACAGTGATTCAGATTGGGTAGACTATATAGATCAACTGGCCTGGGTACTGGGTTTTATCGACTATGACACCAGGGGTGAGTACGCCGGCTATAGCAGTGTTGAACCATCGTTCCCGGACAATTACATCGCGGTTAACACCAGTAAATACGAGCGGTTCCTCGCCGCGCCGCTGCAGATAAGGGAACGCCGGCTCTTAAGTACGCTGCTACAGGGAGTTCCAGAGGAGAGAAATGAATTTTACCAGCGGAGCGTGGTCGGCAGATTGCATTCTTTCCCTATTTGGGGTTCGGCGACCGGGGTGATGCCGACCCTCGATTTTGCAAAGATCAGACGCTTCCTTCTCGATCTGCTGCAACAGTGCGACAGCGACGTCTGGTACAGCACCGCCTCGCTGATCCAATATCTAAAGGCCGAGCATCCTTTCTTCCTCATACCCAAAAAACCTGCATTCAAGCATGAGCGGGATAGAAAACAGGGCCGATATAGCAATTTTTGCGAGAGCAAAGACCTGTGGGGGCGTGAAGTGCAGATCACTGAGCAAGACGTGGATGCGTTTGAACGGGTGGAAGGCCGCTATGTGGAGCGTTTCCTCGAGGGAATCCCCCTTGTCATGGGCTATGTGGAGGTAGCGTACCGCCGCGCAGAGTACAAGGGCCTGTTCCCTGATATAGGACAGCTTGCGGCGTTCCGTGTTGATGATCGCTTCTTGCACGCCATGGCCGGTGAGATACCAGCGCCCAAAGTCACTGTGCAGCCGAACTTCGAGCTGCACGTGGAGTCAGAATTCTACCCGGCCCATCTCCTCTCCCAACTGACTCCGTTGGCCGATGTTGTGCGCGAGGAGACCATTATCACCCTGAAGCTACGCAAGAAAAAGGTCCTCACTCGATTGAGCGATAATGATGGCCTGGATCTGATCGGCCTTCTGCAAGATCTGAGCCGGCGGGAACTTCCGCAGAACATCCGCATCGAGCTTGAGGAATGGAGCGGAGCCGCGGATGTCTTCACCCTGTATGAGAAGGTCGCGCTCCTCGAGGGGGACGAAGACCTGCCCGCAGTTGATGCGTTTATCATAGAGAGCATTTCTCCGACGATCAGGATCGTCCGCGCCCCGGACCGGTTATTCACCACCCTGGAGGAGGCAGAGCAGGTCCCTCTGCGTGTGAAGCACCGCGCATCCACGCTCACGCCGCTGCCGGAGAAGGCGAGAACGGTCTTTGCTACAGCCGCCAAGCAGGCACGCCCGAAGGAGAGAGAAGCAGCGACGTTGAAGCGCGCGGTCGCGATCACGCTCCATCTCCCCACCCGCCAACTGCTGGAGAAGCTTCGAAAAGAGCTTGTAGCGGCTAGGACGCCTATCGAAGTGGATCAGCAAAGCCTGACGATCACCTTCTCTCAGCGACATGAGCCCCAAGTGAAGAAGAGCATCAAAAAGTTGGCAAAGGACTACGTCATCCGAATCGAGGATCTTCCATGAGATCACAGGGTCCGCTCATTGTGCAGAGCGACCACACACTGATGCTCGAAGTCGAACACCCGCAGTACACCGAGTGCCGGGATTTTCTGGCCCTGTTCGCCGAGCTGGTGAAGTCACCAGAGTTCATCCACTCCTATCGAGTCACCCCATTGTCGCTCTGGAACGCGGCCGCGCTCGAGATGTCGTTGGAAGAGATCATCGCCGGGCTGGAGCGACTTTCGCGCTATCGCGTGCCGGCCAATGTCATCTTCAACATACGCGAATGGCATGGAACCTATGGCAAATTGGTATTGAGACATGCCTCAGCAGGGCGGTTACGGCTTACGGTGGAAGATCGGAATATCTTAGAACGGCTCCGGCACGACAGGTCCCTGCAGCAGTTCTGGCTGGAGAGCGATGCCCGGGGGATGCTCATCGCGGCGGGGGAGAGAGGCAACCTCAAGCATGCGTTGATCAAGGCCGGCTATCCGATCAAGGACCTGTGCGGATATCTTCCTGGAAAGAGCTTCGACATCTCCCTGCGAAAGACCGATCTTGACGGCAACCCTTTTACGTTGCGCGATTATCAGCAAGACGCCGCAGAGGCGTTCTATCATTCCGGCCGTGCGACCGGGGGGAGCGGAGTGATCGTCCTTCCTTGCGGGTCCGGCAAGACGATCGTCGGCATGGGGACCATGGCGCAGACCGGCAGCCACACCCTGATCATCACCACCAATAACGTGGCCGTTCACCAGTGGCGCGACGAGTTGCTTTCCAAGACCCATACCACAACCGCGGAGATCGGCGAATTCACCGGCCTTAACAAGGAGATCAAGCCGATCACGATCACCACCTACCAGATGCTGACCTACCGCCGCACAAAGGCTGACCCGCTGCGCAACCTGGATATCTTCACCGCCCACGATTGGGGTCTGATCATCTACGACGAAGTCCACCTGCTCCCCGCGCCAGTCTTCCGGGCAACGACCGCGATTCAAGCCAAACGCCGGCTGGGACTGACCGCCACCCTGGTGCGCGAGGACGGTAAAGAGGACGACGTCTTCGCCCTAATCGGGCCTAAACGCTATGACGTGCCGTGGAAGACCTTGGAGAGCCGCGGTTACATCGCCGAAGCGATCTGCACGGAATACCGCATCCCTCTCCCCACGGAAGAAGAGTACAGATACGCCCGTGCGGAAAAGCGTTCCCAGTTTCGTATCGCAGCCGAGAATCCTCGCAAGCGAGTGTTGGTGGAAGAACTCATCGGCAACCACCACGGCGAAAGCATCCTGGTCATCGGCCAGTTCATCTCGCAGGTGGAATGGCTCGCTCGAACTCTCGATCTACCGATCATCACCGGCAAGACCAAGCATCAGGAGCGGGAAAAGCTCTACGCCGAGTTCCGGAAGGGGAAGATCAAGGTGCTGGTCGTCTCCAAGGTGGCCAACTTTGCCGTAGACCTTCCTGACGCCGGGGTCATGATCCAGGTCTCCGGCACCTTTGGCTCGCGCCAGGAGGAGGCGCAGCGCCTGGGCCGCATCCTCCGGCCGAAGGAAAAAAGCTCCCACTTCTACACCCTGATATCGAAAGGCACCTGCGAGCAGACCTTCGGCACCAACCGCCAGCTCTTCCTGGTGGAGCAAGGGTACAGGTATCAGATCAGATACTTCGAGTAAGTGGGTTCGTAGGGTTCATAGGGTTCGTAGGGTTCATGAATGAAGGGCGAGGAGCGGTTTTGGGTTTTGAGTGTTGGCTTTTGGGTTAGAGACGACCAAACCAGCGAATACCGCGGGAACTGAAAGACAAATTCGCTAGTGTCGTGTCAACTTTGTATCGTCATAAACGATTGGAATTTGTCAATGACTTTGAGACACCCACCGGCTGAATTTAGTGTAGTTTTTT
>JAJOKK010000195.1 GCA_021129875.1 Candidatus Bipolaricaulota bacterium | reverse complement strand
GGGGGTGTAGTAAGTCCCCAATCGGCTACTGCACCCCCCGAGACGGTGAAAGCTTATGTTCTGCAAGGAGAAGAGGGTTTTGCAACAGCCTGTTAGCCCATGCAAGAAACAACGTCAGACCCTGAACACTGCTAACCACCTACCGTATTCGGAAGTCGCGCGTCCCCCCGGCAATGGTATCTCCGCCGTAGTCGATCATGACAATCGCCCGGTAGATCCCGGGAGGGAGAGGTCTGCCGGCAGGGTCGACAACAGTCAAGACGCGGACCCTCTCTGGAAGAAGAGGAAATTCTTCAATCTGCAGGCTACGTACGATCTCCCCGTACAGGTTTATAACGTTTATTTTTCCTGTCGGCCACAACTGGACGTTCCCTGTATTCTCGAACGAGACGCTGAAGGTAAGAGGATCGTGCGATCCCTTCCTGACCCGAAGGATCTGTCCGCTGAGTCTCTCGGTCCCGCGGATCGTTGTGTAGACCTTCACCCCGAAACGCTGAACAGCCAAGACCGTAGCGCCGCCGCGTTCCTGGGGACGAGGAGAACCCGAGACAAAGATCATCCCCCAGTGAGTGCCCGTCTTTCCGAAGGGAACCTGAATCTGAAACGTAATTTCTTGCACCTCGCCTGCGCCGATCGTGAACCTCAGCGGCGTTACTGTGATCCAGTCGCTGTTCGAGCGGTTGACCGTCTCAAATTCTCCCCCGGCCGGGTCGAGCGATTCTACCTGCGCGCTTGCGGAGAAGATCTCATCGATCCGCAGCCCGGCTATTTCTTGCAGTATATGAACGTGAAGACGGACTGTCACGTGGTCCCCTGCCGGTGTGGCATCGATGATCTCACGGGTGATACGAACGAACGCATCGGTCGCCGGTGGCGGGGCCGGTGGCGGGGCCTGCCCGACCAAAGTCGGAGAGAGGGTTGGTTCGCCTACAATCTGTCCCCGCATCGATGGGCTGCTGGTGATATAGCCTCCAGAGACGGATAAAGCAGTAAGAGGGATGGCGACCCGGTAGAGAATCTCCATCTCCTCACCGGCGGCAAATGAACGGGGAAAGAGCCAGCGCGCACCTTTCGGCGGCAGGAAGTCGTGCGCCCCCTCTACAGTGCGGACCCAATCGCCTAGGTAGACCGTGATCTCCTGCGGCTGTGCATCAGGATTTCTCACCTGAAAGGTGTGGGTTGCCGCCCCCCCCGCGGAAAGATAGAGATCAAACTGGATCTGCGAGATCTGTAGTGCGTAGACCGTCCCACCAAGAAAGAGACCGATCAACAAAGCGACAAAGAAAGCCGATCTTTTAATCATCGCACACCTCCATAAATAGATTATTCCTTGTATCAAGGCCGGTTAGACGAGGGGTTATCTTGCGGTGGCGGTGTACCGCAACGTCACCGTGTAGGCGCCGGGGATGTCATCTGTATCGACCTGGTAGCGGAAGTCGAAGGTGAGGACCGCGCTTCCGGCTGCGGGTCGGCTTGCAACGAGCACCGGCGCCATATCCAGGCCGATGGCGGAGTGATAGGTTCCCTCATCGATCCGCCAGTACAGATCGGCCAGCAGGTCTCCCTGGAACCCGGGCGGAGCTGAGGTCGATGCGACCCCGAGTACAACCTCCCACCCATTAGGGGAGTTGCTGATGACGAAGACCTGGTTTCCAAAACTCTCCAAGCTGGAGAATCCATGATCGATATCGAAGATCGCGGAGTCGATCGTCCCCAGGTCGACCGGGTCGTGCACGGCGAGCACGAGCCAGGTGAGGGCGTTCCAAGAGAGTGACACATCGTGGTGCACCGAGTAGACCGGGTTCACCAAAAACCACCAGAACAGACTGACCCGGTAACGGAGCGTCAGTGCATAATCGCCGGGAGGGTCGTTCACCGTGGGCTGATAGCGATAATCGATCGAGAAAGTGTCGGTCGAGTCAATGCTCCTTCCCGAGGCGACCCTCATCCAGACCCCCACAGCAGGGAACGTAGTGTAGGAGGTCTGATCGCCCCCCCGCCATGAGAATCGCGACAGATCGACCAGCGGCGAGGCCGATACGACCTGCACCTCCAGGAGCCACGTCATCGCGAATGTGCTGGTACGAACAACCGTCACTCCGTTGCCGAGCGATTCCAACACCGCAAAGAACCCGCCGCCCTGCGGGGTGGGATCCTGAAAAGTGGCCGAATCGATCGTTCCCAGATTGAGCTCTGGATGGACCGTGATGCACGTTTCATCCATCCCCCAAAAGTCATTGCAGCTTGTCCCGGCAAACAGGGCGACCGGGGAGGCGAGGAGAAGGATGAGGATAAGACCCAATAAATGGTTCATTTTTTAGGATGGCGGGACGGCCCTTATCGGACCGGCCCGCTTTATATTCTTCGCGCCGGTTACGGGGCGGTAACAGTGTAGGTGACCGTCACCGCGTAGACGCCGGGGGCATCCGCCCAGCTCGGCACGTACTGGTATTGAATGTCGATGATCCGAAGAAACGCACCGGTGGCACTGGTTGCCAGTGTCAGCCCTGCAGCCGGGAGCGCCGGGACCGCCGTAAAGGCCGCAACATCGCCACCGATCATTTGGAACCGTGTTAGATCGGCTGGCATCGGTCCGGCGCTCGCCGCGGTCACTGTCAGGGTAAACCCGACGTTAGCGATCACCCAGGCGTTCCTCGGGGTCGAGGTGAGCGGGCTCCAGATTTCTGTGACCGGATCAAATAAATCCGGGCCGATCGTCCCCAGACCGACTGCCATATCCGCGGTCGGAATATGCAGGATAATCCAGCCGACCGAGTTCCAACTGACGATCGGCGCCAGGGTTGCCGTCAGCGGCAGCGTGCCGTGGGCGCGAGCAACAGCCCCTGTGGCCATGATCCCCGTTCCCAATACCACACATACTGCCAATGTTAATACTAAAAGCCTCTTCATTTTAAAGTACCTCCTAATGGTTTTTTTCTTGAGCACCTGCAGCTCTGCCACCATTAGGTAGACTACGGTAGCCCGACAATCTTTCCGCGGTTTCAGGGTTCGTTGCTCTTCAACTCAATGAACTATAAGAACACAATGAACCCTGTAATTCCGAAAGACTCGTGGCTTTGCGCCCACAGGATCACTCCTGGGTTGCCTTTTCGTTCATACCCATTAAGGCCGTAGCTTTGCGTCCCGCCCTTTCGGACGGTTTGCCCTTTGGTCCTTTCAAGAGGCCCAACAGTCAATCTTGTACAGTGTGCCACTTTTTTCCCGCTATACCACCTCCGAGTTCACTCGTCTTTTTCATTATGCCCGGATTTTTATTACTTACATTATACACCGAATACAGGTTATGTCAAGTCCGAGTTAAAGCGAATGTTCCGCCGTGTACAGCGGCTATCTGGGCGCTTCTGTTCTGTCATCGACCTTGTGAACCGAGAACGGGTGGTCAACGGGCCGGCGAGCGTACCCGCCGACCCGTTAACCCCAACTTTTGCCTATCTGGTAGTGACGGTATAAGTTACCGTGACGGAATAGTTGCCCGGATCCATCTTGCGAAGGTTGCTCAGGGTGTAGTCAACGGTTACTGTACCATTGTCGTTACCCTGGCTCGCTGACAGCCTGACTCCCAGATGATCGCTTCCCCTTCCGCTTACAGCGAAGGTGAGCACCCACCGGGTGTTACTGGAGATGGAGAGAGTGTGAACTCGCTCACGGGTGATTGTATCCAGCCCGGAGGCTATCGCCCCGAAGTCAAAGTTGTTACTGTTGATTCTCAGTTCGATAAACCTCTGGACCGTCCAGGTGACCCTGCTGTCCGCCCTTGCGGACGACTGGCTGGCGAATCCGACCATTCCCACCACGCTCACTACCAAAGCCAACACCAACATGCCTACTACAAGTTTGTTCATCCTCATTGAAAAGCACCTCCTAATGATTTGTTCGAGCGCACCTAGTGGCTCGGCTACCATTAGGCATACGGCGTTATGCCGGTTGCTGCGGCAGCCCGGCGATCTTTATCAATGATGCTCATCGATGATGTTCATCGTGGTTTCCTGAGTTCTCTCTGCTGCAGTTCGCATGAAGTCCGCTTAACCCAACGAACTCAACGAACTCAACGAACCCAACAAACCCAAAAGACCCGTGGCTTTGCGTCCCGGAATCACTCCCGGTTTGCCCTTATCACAGTGCTCGTGAAGAGCGCTGCCTAGTAAGGTCCGAAGCTTTGCGTCCCACCCTTTCGAGTGGTTTGCCTTTTGTAGGATGCTTCTCGTGTTGAGGATATGCTGCATTGCAGCGGACCGTCCGCTGCAATCTTTAAAATCGATATGGATAAGCCCCGAGAAGGAGAGATGCCCGATAGATCCGGCGCCCCGTCTTCTCGAGGGGATTCAATCCCAAGGGATTGTTGCTGTTGCTTCTCGGTTCACTTGTCAATGACCTACGCTTATAATATACCTCATATCGGATTGTTTTAGACATCAGCTATCCAGCAGCACCCTTGGAAGCAGGGTAGACTGCAGTGGATAGTGGATAGTGGATAGAGATAGAGATAGAGGTAGAGGTTAGAGTGGGTAGTGGATAGTGGTTTCAATTCGCGCGGGCCGGAGGTCGCAAAGAATTCACCACGAAGAACGGATGAAGGACACGAAGAACGGAAAGGGAGGCAAAGGCGTGCGTCCGAACTGCGGCTATCTCATAAGCCAGCAAGTCTGTGGATTTGCTAGCAATGATAAAACACTCAAAACCAATAATTAAGGTTGCAGGCGAACCTCAGGAGAGGTTAATGGTTGCACGACAGGTTCTGCTGGGCAGGAGGAACACAGGAAAATTTTAGGTTCGACCCTTAACCTTCAGTCCCCCTGGTTTTAACCCAAAACCCAACACTCAAAACCCAACACCGCTTCCCCGCTTCCTCAATCGATCTCGTTCGGCTGCTGTGCGCTATGTGGATGCACCGGACCGGCATAGACCTTGAGCTTTCGCAGCATACGGCGTCCAAGGATGTTCTTGGGGAGCATACGGCGGACAGCCTCGCGCACCGGAAGGGTGGGGCGCCGCTCGATCAGGCGGCGGTAAGGGATCTCCTTCAGCCCACCGATGTACCCACTGTGGCGTTGATAGAGCTTCTGGTCCCACTTGTTCCCCGTCAGCACGATCTTTTCTGCGTTGATGACCACGACGTAGTCCCCGGTATCGACGTGTGGTGTGTAGATCGGCTTATGCTTCCCTTGGAGGAGCACAGCGATCTCGCTCGCCATTCGTCCGAGTCTTTTCCCCTCGGCATTGATCACGTGCCAATCGCGATTCCAGGCCGTCCCTAACTCTTCGTTCTTCGCCACAAAAGTCCGGTGCATGCTCTATAGCTCCTTGAAAAAGTTCGTCGATCGATGTAATGAGTGTCTAATTATAGCCGGCGGTTTGGCCGCTGTCAAAGCTCGAGTCGCCGGCCCAATTTGGAGCGCCTATCAGGCTGTTACACAAACCTCTTTTCCCTGTAGAACAGAAGCTTTCACCGTCTCGGGGGG
>JAJOKK010000168.1:408-5534 GCA_021129875.1 Candidatus Bipolaricaulota bacterium | reverse complement strand
TTCCCCCTCACCCTAACCCTCTCCCATAACAGGGAGAGGGGATTTAAAGCAGCGGGAAGAGATGCCTACCCCATAAGGTAGTAAGTCCGCACCTCCTCCCTTGATGGGAGGGGTAAGGGGAGGGTGATACGAAGCGTCCACCTCCCACTCAAAACACCGAAAAGCCTCTATTCATCAGTGCCGTAGCCGATAGCGCCAAATGGGTCTATTCGGAGTCAGGCTCCCAAAGCCAACCGGCCTTGATCCAAACGTCGATCGGGAGAGATTAGTGGACCAATGGAGGACTTAACCGATCATCCAGGCGATAAACCCCACCGCTACGGACCAGATTGGCATTGAATAATCCCTCCGCCGAGAAGACGATCCCCGTCGTACAGGGCGACAATCTGCCCCAAAGTGATTGCCCGCTGCGGCTCCTCAAACTGAAGCGAGAACCGCGCTCCGGGAAGAGGGTGGAACGTGGCCGGGACGGCCGGGGAACGGTAGCGGATCTTCGCTGCGAGACGTGTTCCCCCCGCCGGTGGAGCGCCGGCGATGTAGGTAGCTTCCGCTGCATTGAGGCTGGTCGTATAGAGATCTGTCTCTGCCCCGACGATGAGAGCGTTCTGAGCTCGGTCTATCTCGACCACGTACAGTGGCTGTGCGGCCGCCACTCTCAACCCTCGGCGCTGCCCGATTGTGTATAAGGGAAGGCCTTCGTGCTCGCCAAGCCGGCTGCCGGCAAGGTCGAAGATCGGGCCGGGCTGAAGGTCAGAAGGGTCGAACAGGAAGTCGGTACGCCCTGCCTGCGCAAAGCAGAGATCCTGGCTTTCGGGGAGGCTGGCGGCATGTAGCCCTTGCTCGCGAGCGATATCGAAGACCTTCTCCTTGCCCAGCTCACCGACCGGAAAGGCGAGATGTTCGAGATCGTCCGAGGTCAGCCCGTAGAGGAAGTAGGACTGATCTTTGTTTTTGTCCCCTCCGCGATAGAGGCCAAGGACTCCGGCCTGGTCGGCCATGATGCGCACATGGTGCCCGGTCACCACACGATCGAACCCGTGTTCCCGGGCGTACTGCAAGGCGAGGCCGAAGCGTAGGCGCCGGTTGCAGCGACCGCAGGGGTTGGGCGTCTCTCCGCGACGGTAGCGGGCGACATAGTCACGGAGGACTATCTCGTAGAAGCGATCACTGGCATCGATTGTACGATGCGCGATACCAAGCTCCCTGACGGTAAGGGCCACATTGTCGAGCGAGCAGCACTTTGTCTCTTTTGCGTAGTCGGGTGCACCGGGGAAGGACCAGAACCAGAAGGTGATCCCTTCGACCTCATGCCCCGCTTCTTTCAGCAGGAGCGCGGCAACAGTGCTGTCAACCCCACCGCTCATGCAGACGAGGAGGCGCTCGCTCACCTTATCATCCTATTATCCTTCGCCGCTTACAGGGACGAGGCACAGGAACTCGAACGGCTCCTTTCCGGCGTTCAGGAACTGGTGCTCCTCGTTTCCGGGAACGTAGACGAAATCACCGACGCTCACCGCTGTCATTTTGTCGATTGCTTTGACAGTCCCGCTCCCCGAAAGGACGAACACCTCGTGCTCCCAAGGGTGGGTGTGGTACGGACTACACCCGCCTTCCTTCATGGAGAACAGGCGCATGACAAAATTTTTCGCTCCCTGCTCAGGACCGATCAACACCCGCTTTGTCGTGTGCAAGATCGTCTTTCCGTCGTGCATATCGTGCACATGGGCCTTTCTGCTGCGTCCAATAACGATCATGTTTCCCCCTTTTTTTCTACAAGCGGCTTATGATGAACGGAACGAGCATCTCCTGCGGAGTTAGCCCGCCATGCATCCCTTTTATCTTTGAGCTCTCCTTCTGCTCATGGTAGAGGGCCTCACTCCCGGTGGAGATGACGACAAGATCTCCAATCCGGTCACGGACCTCCGGCTTGATCTCTCCCAGTCCGAACAGACCGGCCTCCAGCGCCCGGTCTGAATCCAGACACAAGAGGGTATCCCCGAAGTGCTTGGTGATGAACCGCTTAACCTCCGCTTTCTTCCCGTTGCGCACGAACAGGTATGCGGCGCGAGTATCGCCGACCGGGGGGAGGAGGAGGTTTTGTTCCAACTCGGGGTAGTCGGCGATGACGAGATAGTCGGATTCCTCCATCGCCATAAACCCATGATCTGCTGAAATGATGATGAGGGTGTTGCCGACAGCGCCCGCTAGTTCCCGTTCGAGTGCGTTATCTATCGAACGGAGTGTGGCGGTGAACGCCTCAGCCTGCGGCCCGCGGACATGAGCGATGGCGTCTGTCGCGCCCCAGTAGAGGCTGAGGAAGGTCTTGCCCTCTGCGCGGGCGAGGATCTGCCGGGCGGAGACGAGCATATCCGCAAGGTCGACCATCGGATGGATCTTGTCTTCTTTGTCGTATAGGATGCGCGATAGCCCGCTCCCTGCGATATGGCGGCTCAAGAAGATATGCGCCTCGACATTCGCGCGATGCAGGTGTTCGTACAGGCTGGGTCCGGGTAGGAACGTCTTCTCGTCAATCCCCGCATCCAACGCCGAATTGTCGTCCTGTGTCCCCAGGAGTGATAGGCGGATCATGTTGGTGATCGTCGAGGTCTCTCTCAAGTAAAGCTGGTATCCCAGCATCCCGTGCTCCTGCGGCGTGAGGCCGGAGCCGTAAGAGGTGAGCGCGGTCGCCGTGGTTGAGGGAAAGGTGGAAGTAAGCGGGATAAACGTCCCTTTCTCGATCAACCTGTGGAGAAAGAGGTCGGGGAAGGCGGCAAGAAGCTCACGCAGATGGAGGTATCCCAGGCCGTCTAGAAGGAGGAAGAGAACTCGATCAGGAAGCGGATCAGGAAGGAGCGGGGCGAACGCCGCCGCCCTATCGATCGGCCCGCTGAACAGAGCATGAATGAAGTGGGGGATTTTGCAGATGGAATAGTCTCCGTAGCTGGGGAAGACAATTCCGTCTCTGTCAATTCCCGGTAACCGGTGTTCCCGCAAGGTCCGCTCAATCTCGTCTCGTCTTATCATGGCTCGCTATTATAGTCGCTCTCACCGGTGATTGAAACTCTCTGGGAGCGGACCGCTTGCATTGAGTATTGCCTCCTCTATAACCTTGGGTTAGTATCTAGCAATAATCAGAAGCAAGCTGGCGTCCAGAAGGGAATAAAAAGTTTAAGTGACGCCACCCTCCCATCTATCGCATCATACACTGGTAATGGGTTCCCGCACTTCGAGCACGGAAAACAGCTTCCTTTCGGAAAACTCAAAAAGATATCTCGCCGTTTGTTATCCAGATCGAATTATGTATTACCACTTTGCAGGAGGATAACCATTAAAACTTCTTCTAACAGGTGAATAGATTTTATCTTTCCCTCTGTGAATTTCTTTTTATGGTAATGCAACACTGTAATAACTGTAGCGTAATCGCAGCCCGCGTGAAACGTCGAAGAGCCATCTTGACGTTCTCAGTTACCAGGACTTGCTTAACCAGCACGAGCAGTCTCATTTCTTAGTTGCCCTTTCAGACACACCATAGCCCAGTTCATCTCCCCGTTGCTGTTCGCAACGACCGCCACCATCTCTTGCATAGAACACCTCTCCTCCAATAATCGTGTAGTGTATGTCGAGCCCCTCATCGAAGATGACGATATCAGCGTCCTTTCCCTCTTCCAAACTTCCTTTTCTCTCATCTATCGCCAACAACCTGGCCGGATTCAGACTCGCTGCCTTCACTGCCGCAGAGAGACTGCAGCCGGTGAACTCGATGAACTTCTTCACCGCCTGATTCATGGTCAGGGTACTCCCGGAGAGTGTGCCATCGGCGAGCCGCGCCTGGCCCGCCTGCACAAAGACAACCAACCCGCCGAGTGAGTATTCCCCGTCAGCGAGGCCGGCGGCGCTGATACTGTCGGTGATGAGACAGATCTCATCGATCCCCTTGGCCTTGAGGAGCAGTCGGACGATTACTGGATGAACGTGAACCCCATCGCAGATCAGCTCGACCATCACCTCTGAGTCGAGCGCCGCCCCGACAACCCCGGGTTCGCGGTGATGGGGCCCGCGCATCGCGTTGAACATATGTGTGAACAGGGATATCCCATGCTCGATCGCCTCGATCGTTTGGCGATAGGTTGCATCGGAATGGCCAAAAGACGGGACCGCCCCAATCTCTGTGATCCGTGAGATCAACTGGTCGGCTCCGGGCAGCTCAGGGGCGAGGGTGACTATCTTGATGAACCCTTCGTACCCCGCCAGCAGTTCGTTCAACCGTTCTACCGATGGAGTGAGGATGTGATGAGCGTTGTGCGCCCCTTTTCTCTTTGTTGCGATGAACGGCCCTTCGATGTGCATCCCGAGGACAGCGGGGTGATTAAGCGAGTGAACTTGCTGAACAGCATTCCTGATCGCCTCGATCGGTGCGGTCACCGTGGTGGGGAGCAGCCCGGTCGTCCCGCGAGCAATGTGAAAGGCAATGATCTTGCGGATCTCCTCGGCTGTTGCGTCGCCGAAGTTGTATCCCGCACCACCGTTTGTCTGTAGGTCGATGAACCCGGGGGAGACATAAAGACCGGTCGCGTCGATCGTCTCTATCGCCTTTCCCGACAGTCGGACCTCTCCTAAGCAGGCGATGCGCCCTTCTTGAATTAGGAGATCGCCGGTCTTTATCGCCTCCTTCTCCGGCAGTACGAGATTTCCGCCGCGGATGAGCAAGCTATTCATCAGCGATCGCCCCCACGGCGAGATTGTTTATACGTCCTCTTATCCGTTGGATCTCCCCTGCCCCTCGAGCCCTTGTCGGATGAACACGGTTGGTCAAGAGGATCACAATAAGCTCATAATAAGGGTCAATCCACAGCGACGTGCCGGTAAAGCCGGTGTGGCCGAACGCTGATTCGGACAGCATATCACCGGCCGAAAAGTTATTCTCTGCCTGGAGGAGCCAGCCCAAACCGCGACTCTCGTTCAGACCTCCTGTTTGCAAGGAAGTCATCAGCTCGATAGAACGGGGTGAGAGTATCCTCGCGTCCTTGTAAGAGCCACGGTTTAAGAGCATCCGGGCATAGACGGCAAGATCAACCGCGGTGGAGAAGAGCCCGGCATGTCCGCTCACACCGCCCATCGCCCAGGCG
>JAJOKK010000168.1:0-398 GCA_021129875.1 Candidatus Bipolaricaulota bacterium | reverse complement strand
GATCCCTCCCCGTGCAGGATCATACTCGGTCGCTGCGATGCGCGTTCGCAACTCATCCGGTGGATTGAACATCGTCTCCTTCATCCCCAATGACGTGAATATCCACTCCCGCGCCAGTCTGCCTAGCTGTATGCCTGTCACTTCCTCAATCGCCGCACCGAGGAGGATGAATCCCAAGTCGCTGTAGATCACCCGCTGCTCTGGAGGAAAGAGCGCCGAAGAGATCGGCCATCTGTTCTTATAGATCTGTTCCAACACCTTCTCTTTCCCCTGCCCGAGCCAGAAGAGGTTGGCCCAGGGAGGAAGCCCTGCAGTGTGGGTCAGGAGATGCTTGATCGTTATTGCGGGTTCGTTGAATTGAGGCAGGAACCGCTGCAGCGAGTCGTCCAATCGCCACA
>JAJOKK010000004.1 GCA_021129875.1 Candidatus Bipolaricaulota bacterium | reverse complement strand
AAGATTTCTCCCTTCGGTCGAAATGACAATTCAGAGTTGACACGACACTAGGCTCTGGTTAGCGATTTACTTTTTTTAGAAACTCCTCGATCTCCGGCATCCCGCCCTGAAAGACGAGGTAGCCGTCGTGTGGTTCCCTCTCGGTGATCTCGCTGCAGATCGCCGTCAGCATGATCTCCTGTACACGATCAAGGTCGTCGGTCTGCCCAAGGGCCCAGCCGAGCTTGATGTACGCAACCTCGGGGAGCATGTTCTCCGTCGGAATGACCCCTTTTGCCATCAGGTCGCGACCGGTGTCGTAGACGAACATATGGACGTAGCCCCACAGGGTCTGGACGGTCATGTAGATCGCGACCCCGGCGGAGACTGCGCGTTCGATAGCCGGGTAGATCGATTTGTTCACATGTCCCAACCCGGTCCCGGCGATGACGATCCCTTTGTAGCCGTTGTCGACCAGGGAATCGATGATGTCGGGGTGCATGTTCGGGTAGTAGTAGAGCAGGCTGATCCGCTCTTCAAAGAACGGGTGGATGCCGACCTCTCGGTCGTCGCGGCGGCGGTTGTAATCGCTGCGGAACGGTCTGACTCCGGCGCGGGTCACGGCGGCGAGCGGGATGTCGCCGATCGTCCGGAAGGTCGAGCGGTATGAGGAGTGCATCTTGCGCACGCGCGTTCCGCGATGAAGCAGCCCGTACTCGTCCGAGGTTGATCCGAACATACAGACCATCACTTCAGCGATATCCGATGTCGCGGCTGTTGTCATCGCATAGATCAGGTTGAGGGCGGCATCGGATGATGGGCGGTCAGATGACCGTTGCGAACCGACCATGACGACCGGTACTGGGGGGGTCTGCACCATGAACGCGAGCGCGCTCGCTGTATGGTGCATTGTGTCGGTCCCATGGCCGATGACGATCCCGTCGACCCCTGCTTCGATCTCCGCTCCAACTGCCTTGGCGAGCGTTATGTACTCCTGCGGACCCATGTTCTCGGAAAAGACGGCGAATAGCTTTTCGGTCGTCAGGTTGCAGATGTCGGCAAGCTCGGGAACGGCGCCGTAGAGCTCGCCCGGTGAGAACGCAGGGATGACTGCGCCGGTACGGTAGTCGAGGCGCGAAGCGATCGTCCCGCCTGTCCCCAGCAGCGTGACGCTCGGTTTCTCCGGGGAGACTGGGAAATCCTTCTCCGGGATCTTGTAGTGCGCCTCTGTCTTCCCCAGTTCGACGATTGCGGTGATCGTTCGGATCTCAATCCCGATGTTGTACCCCGTCTTAAGCTTGAGCACGAGATGGGTCGAGTCGTCGAATTCCGAACGGGGAAGGATGATCCCGCGAAAAGCGCCACGCGAGGTCTCGATCTCAACATCACTCCACACGTCGACGCCGAACCGCCTCAACGTGGCGAGGGATACTCCGTGATAGCCGTTCTGTGCATCCTGTGCATCGCTCATTGCAAGGCCTCCTCTACTTTCTGGGAAAGATGGGAGAGCGCGATGTTCCCCAGCGCGTCCGTGCGCAGCCTTCCCATCAGCCAATTGCGCAGCTTCCGCGCGTCGCTTCTCTTTCCGTTGAACTGTGCGCACAACGCAGGGATTCGGGCGAGGAGGGCGGCTTCTGTACATGGAGAATACCTGGCCGCTGCAAGAAGATGATCGAACGATGCTGTCGGGCGGGTGAGGGATAGCGGCAGCAGGATCCGTAGCAGGTCCGCCTGCAGATCGCGATCGCCAACAGAACCGACTGTCCACAGGATCCGTTCGCTGTCCACTTCCCTGTCGCCGGCTATGTTTCGCACGGTATGTCCGAGCAGGCTCGCAGCGAATACGGGGTCGAGCTTGTTCTCCTCGATCATTGTTCTCAACGGGGGAAAGAGGTTCCGCCGCAGGATGTAGAGGTGGATGTCGTCCGGCACACCCCACGTCGCGAGCATTTTGCTGCAATCAGCAATAGGCATGGGCAGGTCCGCACGGATCTGAGCGATCATCTCCTCAGCGATCGAGATCGGGGCGGAATCGGTGTCCGGGTACATCCGATCCGGCCCGGGAAGGACACGCTCAAAGATCGTCGTCCCATCGGGGAGCGCCTTGCGTGTCTCGTTAGGGACACCGTCAAAGGCCCACCGGCAGCGCTCCTCGATCGTTTCCAACGCAGTCGGGATATCCGCAGGCGGCCCCCAGAGCAGGAGCTGCGCGTCCTCGGAAGGAGAAGAGGCAAGGAGAGATTGCAGACGATCCCAGCGATCGTCGCTGAGCACCGGCATCATACTCATCTGTTCCATCGCTTCGGAGTGGGTCATGTTTGGCTTTTCAATGCATGCGATGACCTTCAACCGGTCGGAGATCTCATCGGCAAAGGAGCGCCCCGGGCCGGTGAAGAATGAGAGGAGCCCGGCGAATTTAGGAAGGTTGACTGCAACAGCGTGGTGGTCGGAAGGGATTGTTGCGAGGGTCTTCGATGATTCAGGATCATCCCGATCGATATCGACGGCCTGTATCTTCCATTCTGCTGGGTCGTTGATCCGCTCGCTAAGCTGCTTCCGAATCTTAAGGAGCGCTTGTTGGCGGAACGCCTCGTTGTGGGTCAGCTCCGGGATCGAACGGATATGCTGCACCCCTTTGATCTCAACGCGGGTCCCTCCGGCGATACTGACGTTAACGTCCTGGCGCGCTGCCCCGATCCCGACGTTCACCTTCCCTGTGCTGCGGCCCAGATAACGAATGTGGTGCGCCGCTTCGGCCGCTTCATCGGGGTTTAGCATGTCAGGATCGGTGACGGTTTCGATCAGCGGCATCCCCAGCCGACCGGTCGTATAGATCCGCTCGTGACCGATGTCACTCACCTCGCGACAGGAATCCTCTTCGATGCTGAGCTGGATAATGCGAACGGTCTTATTGGAAAGAGGGATCTCCCCTGCAATTCCAACGATCGCTGTGCGTTGAAACCCGCCGGGAATACTCCCGTCAAGGTATTGTTTGCGGGTGATGTGCAACTCACCGACGATGCCCGTCTTGAGGAGGAGCGCAATCTCAATTGCAATTGTCAGTGCTTCGCGGTTCAGAGGAAAGGGAGGAGTATCGTCGATATCGTACGTGCACGCAGTCTCTCGCTTGATCCGGTAGGTTATCGTCTTCTTCGTGCGAAACTCCATCAGCGCGGTCCCGTCATACTCGCCGAACTCGCTCAACGTAGGTCGCATGTGGCGGATCAACTGCGTGTCGTAGTCATCGCCATCCTGATAGATCCCGGCCGGGCAACGGCAGAAGAGCTTTTTTTTCGTCTTCAGTTGCTGATGCACCTCGAGGCCGCAACGGAAACCCATCTGCCGATAAGTTTCAGCGGTCGCCTCTTCCCGTGAGACGTATCGCACCAGCCTTCTCGTTTGTTCGTAATTGCTGCTTGGGGCTGTGTTGCTCATCTTGCGTTGGTTCACCCTTTTCTATCGCTCGATCGGAGATGGGCAAAGGATAGAAGGGAACGCCCCGATCCGCAAGCAACTGAATTGGCGTTCTGAGCAGACGCTTAGCAGTGGGGGAACAGGGGTCTGTTGGCGCTGCGCAAGAATTCGCGGTAGACTAGCCTTGCAGGTAAGAGCGCGCCTGGATCTTGGCGTTTCAAAGTAGACCCCAGGCTTTGGAAAGGCGTACCTGCTCTGCTGCCGGCAGTGGTCGATGATTACCAAAGATTCGAAGAGATCGAAAGGACAAGGAGAAGATGGTCAAGAAGAAACCGCATTCAGAGAACGCAGATGGAGGGACCCTCCATTCGGCGGATGATGCCGGGAAAGTCGCGCCGGTAGATTTCATCCGCCGGATCGTCATCGAGGACCTGGCAGTGGGGAAGAACGACGGTCGCGTGCATACTAGATGGCCCCCGGAACCGAACGGGTACATCCACATCGGCCACGCAAAGACCGTCCTGTTGAACTGCTGGATTGCGCAGGAATTCGGCGGCAAGTTTAACCTTCGCTTCGATGACACCAACCCGGAGAAGGAGAGCGTCGAGTATGTCGAATCGATCATCGAAGATGTCCGCTGGCTCGGCATCGATTGGGAGGATCGACTCTTCTACGCATCCGACTACTTTGAGCAGCTCTATCAATGGGCCGAGGAACTGATCCGGAGCGGCGATGCGTACATTTGCGACCTGAGCCCGGAGGAGATCAGCGAGCGCCGGGGAAAGGCGATTCGGGAGGGGGACATGGTGATCACTCCCCCCGGGAAGGAGAGCCCGCACCGCGACCGTTCGGTTGAGGAGAACCTGGACCTCTTCCGCCGTATGAGAGCGGGGGAGTTTCCCGACGGTGCACGCACCCTCCGTGCCAAGATCGATATGACTCACCCGAATTTGAACATGCGTGATCCGGTCATGTATCGCATCCTCCGTACCACGCACCACCGCACCGGGGGGGAGTGGTCGATCTACCCGACTTACGACTGGACGCACGGTCAGTCTGACTCGATCGAGGGTATCACGCATTCGATCTGCACACTCGAGTTTGAGAATCACCGGCCGCTTTACGACTGGTACCTTGACCGGCTCGGAATCCACCACCCTCAGCAGATCGAACTCGCTCGGCTGAACCTGAGCTACACCGTCCTCAGCAAGCGCAAGCTTCTGCAGCTGGTCGAGAAGGGCTGCGTGGGAAACTGGAACGACCCCCGGATGCCGACGATCGCCGGCCTGAGGCGACGCGGCTACACCCCGGAGGCGATCCGCGACTTTGTCGGGCGTATCGGGGTGACCAAGGCTGAAAGCACTGTTGATATCGCATTGCTGGAGCACTGCCTCCGGCAGGACCTGAACAGATCTGCACCCCGCGTCATGGGCGTGCTCGACCCGCTCAAGGTTGTGATTACCAATTACCCGGAGGGGCGGACCGAGGAGCTTGACGCGATCAACAACCCGGAGGACGAGCGTGCAGGGACGCGGCAGGTCCCATTCTCCGACGTTCTTTACATCGAACGCGAGGACTTTTGCGAGGACCCGCCGAAGCGGTTCTACCGCCTCTCCCCCGGCCGCGAAGTGCGGCTGCGGTACGCCTACTTCATCACCTGCACTGACGTGATCAAGGACAGCACAGGTAAGATCATCGAGCTCCGCTGTACCTACGATGAAGCGACCCGTGGCGGGGACTCGCCCGACGGGCGCAAGGTGAAGGCTACCCTGCATTGGGTCAGCGCCGCACACGCGATCGACGCCGCAGTGAGGCTCTACGATCGCCTGTTCACACAGGAGAACCCACTCGATGTCGCGGAAGGAGGAGATTGGCTCGACAGTCTGAACCCAAACTCCCTCCAGACGCTCACCAACTGCAAACTTGAACCAAGCCTTGGCGGTGCAAAACCCGGAGAGATCTACCAGTTTGAGAGGAAAGGCTACTTCTGTGTTGATCCCGATTCAAAAGACGGGCAACCTGTCTTCAATCGCACCGTAACCCTGCGCGACACCTGGGCGAAGATCAAGCAGAAACACGAGAAGCGGTAGATGTAGAGTAGAGAACAGGACAACGCAGCGATCGAGGCGCTCCCCATCGAGACAACGGTTGGCAGCTCCAGATCATCGAG
>JAJOKK010000043.1 GCA_021129875.1 Candidatus Bipolaricaulota bacterium | reverse complement strand
TCGTGCGTATGTAAATCTAGAAACCGTTACCCACTTAAAACGACGAAGAGCCAAACAACATCGAGATCTTTGGTTTTGCACCCCTGCGAACTCTCCGCGGTCTCTGTGGTAAAGTGATCGCTGGTTAGACAAGGCGTCCAACGAGCAAACTCCTCAAACTTGGTTCCTAACTGCGGTAGGAGACTCTCGACCCATACCCACCAACAGCTAACGCGAATAGAGCCATTTGCAAACGAACGGGCGCGAGAAAAGCTGTTGCCATTTCAACCAAGAGGCAGGATTGCGAACAGGCTCACTGACCAGCTGAACATAGCGCCCTTCGGGCGGGCTTTGGACAAGCATCTTTGCAGCGGCCTGTCTGCCTATCAGGCAAGGCGAACCTCCGAACGCTTCACGACCTCGGAGAACGTAAAAATGGAAATCCCTATATTTTCAAGCTACAATATGAGGTTTGACTCCACTTAGGCATGTTGAACTCCGCCATTCAATGTTCCGCAGCTCGCTGTGAGGTTCAGCACGAGGAATCAATTCCTACGGCTTGTTCGCGCGAACAACAATGAACGATCCCTTAGCATGACCCTCTGTCGGTGCCTCCACGGCATCGTTCGCCTGTTCGGGTGATCCGGTCAATGTCTGCACTGTGCGATCGATGAGAAACCCGGCCTGAGTCATTGCTGTAAAGACATTCTCTTTTGTGTAGAAGGTCGCTAGTCTGTAGAAGCGATCCTCACCGGCAATTCTGCCGTATAACTCGCCGAACGGGCTGTCTTGCGGGATGAACGCAACTATCACTGCTCCACCCGGCCTAATGACCCGGAACGCTTCGGTGAATGTGCGGCCAAGTTCATCGACGAAGCAGAGGGTGGTGATCAGGAAGGCGGCATCGATGCTTTCATCATCAAGGGGGAGTTCTTCTGCTCGCCCTTTGAGGACAGTGACGCCGCGCTTCATTGCGAGTGTAGCAATACCTTCTGCGGGTTCAACCCCTGTCTTGATGCCCAATTTAGAAGCGAACCTGCCGCTGCCGACACCGATCTCCACCCAGTTCCCATTCTTCGGGAGGAGTTCCTGCACCGCGAGCAGCTCCGACCGGTAGATCTTGTCATAGCTGTCGAACCATGCGTCATACTCGCAATAGTGAGTTTCAAACGGGTTCTGATCTTTCATGAACCGCCCCCTTCTTCGATCATTGTCAGCAGGGTCTCCTTGGCGTGCATGAACGCCCTACTCATCCGATTTGTACGCTTATCTGTCCCGAGGTCGATCTTCTGTTCACCGAGTATCCCAGCCGGGCGTTCGGTGAGGATGATGACGCGCTGCGCCAAAAGGACGGCTTCTTCGATATCATGCGTAACGAAGAGGGTCGTCCGGTCAAGATCAGCGATGATCTCGGCCAGCCATATCTGTAATCGATGACGTGTTATGGTGTCCAACGCGCCGAACGGCTCGTCGAGGAAGAGGATCGGCGCTCCGGTGATGATCGTTCTGAGGAGGGCGACACGCTGCTTCATCCCGCCGGAGAGCTCGTGCGGGTAGGTATCGGAGAATCCAGCGAGACCGAATGTGGAAAGCTGTGCTTCGATGCGATCTCTGCGTATCGCTCTATCGACCCGCTGTATCTGCAGGGGGAGCTCTACGTTCTCCATAACCGTCTTCCACGGGAAGAGGCATCCCCCCTGGGGGAGGTAGCCGGCGGCATCGAACGTCCCGCGGATGGTTCCACGAGTATATCCTTCCTTCCTCAGCAGAATACGGAAGAGTGTAGTCTTTCCGCAACCGGACGGCCCGAGGAGAGCGACCGACTCTCCTCGGGCCACTGAAAAGGATAGATCTCGCAGCACATGGAGGGATCCGTACTCCTTCCACAACCCCTCGACTTCGAGGATCATGCTCACCACTCGGCGGGATCCTCCTTGTCAGGAAGGAATGCGGTCGTAAAGGCCGCCTCCGGGTCGATCGCGGTATCGATCAGCCCGTTCTCCAGCGCCCAATCCGCAAACCGTGCCCACACCACGGACTCCTGCCAACCCCAGCGGTCCACATCGTCGCGCGCTTCTTCTGCCAGCCACCGCTGCGATGCTATTACCAGCTCTCGATCGAGCTCAGGGACGAAGCGGAGGAGTATTTCGGCGGCTGAATCCGGGTTCAGGATGGAGTAGATATAGCCACGACGGACAGCCCTAACGAAGCGCCGGATCAGCTCTGGCTCCGTTTCGATCAGCTTCTCGCTGACCATGATCAGCGGGGTGTAGTAATCGAACACCTCGGCCATCTCGATCAACGGCAGGAAGGTGAATTCGATCCCCTCCAACCGCGCATGAATTCCCGACCACCCGTAGAAGATCCAAAAGAAGTCGGCGAGGTTGCGGCGGATGGCGGTGGTAAAGCTGGTGACACCGATGTTGACCATTGTCACCGTGTCAAAGTCGGCCCCCTCCATCTCCATGGCCGTTCGGAGCATCACTTGCTCCAAGTCCTGCCCCCAGCCGCCGTAGCGTTTGTGCTCGAAATCCCGCGCCGACTCGATCCCGGCCTCTTTCGGTGCGGCGAAACCGGATGTATTCTGCTGCCAGATTGGCGCCACAGAGACGACCGGGATCCCTTGCGCCCGCGCCATTGTGATCTCCTCTTGCATTGAGATCCCGAACTCCGACCTGCCGGCTGCGACAAGATGGACGGCGACCGTCGGTCCCGGCTCAATGACCTTGACGGCCAACCCTTCTTCGGCAAAGAACCCCAACTCTTTCGCTACATAGATCCCGGTGTGGTTTGTGTTCGGTGTCCAGTCGAGGGCGATCCGCACCACAGTAAGCTCAGACCCTAAGGACAGGAAACTCAGGATCACCAATACCATCGATGCCAAACAGAGAGAACGTCTATTCATCATGCCTCCTTTTCGACCATGGGGCTAGATAGGCGCCCAGCAGATCGACTCCTTTAAAGATTGCGAAACTCATGACCATGACGATCACAATCGCCGCAAAAAGCCTGTCCGTTCGAAACGATTGCAACGCACGGACCATGTAGATGCCGATTCCTCTCGATCCGCCCAACCACTCGCCTATCACCGCACCCATAACGCTGTACGTCGCCGCAATCTTCAGTCCGGCAAAGATCCCGGGGAGGGTCGCCGGAATGTGGAGATGGCGATACCGTTGCCACCGCGAGGCATGGAACGTATCCAGCAGTTCGCGGAAACCGCTGTCGACGGTTCGAAATCCTTCGTATGTGCTTACGCAGATAGGGAAAGTACAAATAAACGCGACGATCACTACCTTCGAAAGCAGGTCAAGCCCGAACCAGATGATGATGATCGGGGCGACGGCGATGAGCGGGACCGCTTGTAACAATATAAGATGAGGGTAGATCAGATCGCTGAATACCTTCGACCCGTTCATCAACATTGCCAGCGTCAATCCGAGCAGAATGGCTAGACCCAGCCCCCATGCTGCCGCCAGTGCCGTAGCCGTCAGATGATGCGCCAATAGAGGGGCATCGTTGATCACGGCAGAGAGAGTCACTATGGGCGATGGCAGGAGCCATGTGGGAAGGTTGAACAACGATGTAATACCTTGCCAGAGCAGGAGAAAGATGAGGAGGCTCAGCACCCAAAGAAGCGAGCGGAAGAGCCGCCGGAAGGAGGACGATGGGACCGTCTCTGGTTTCATCGGTATTCCTCCCCGCGGAATCTGCACTTTGCATGGATGACAAGCGCCAATCCGTCCTTGACTTCGAGGCGAACGGGACTGGAGATGATCTCGTTTGAGATCCCTTTTGACGAGGCCCGTCTGAGAGGATCGTTATTTAAGGTATATTTCAGGCCAGTGGTTTTTATTTTCACCGTTTCGGCCAGCGACAGCAGCGAAATCCGGTCTCCAACCTGCGCATCCGGAACCTCGCAGCGATCGGCGAGAAGGAAAATCCGCTCATCTCCAGCGATGATCTCGATCGGGACTTTTGCGACCACTCCTTTTTCCAGCAGGAAGAGACTTGCCAGTGAGTGGTCAACGCGTCCGCCGAGTGCGCCGTAGATGCTGATGCGATCCGGGTTACGGGATAGTGCATTGTCAAGTGCCAACTCAAGATCGGTCCAATCTTTCTCACATGGATAGGTCAACACCTCGACAGGAGAAGAGCAAAGCAAGATGCGCTCAGCTTCTGTGAGAGAATCTGCGTCTCCGATGACCAGATCGACCTTGATCCCACGTTCGTACGCCTTTGCCCAAGCGCCGTCAGTGGCGATGATGGTCCTTGCTGATCGGACAATCTCTTGGAGGCGCTCTTTGCCGTTCCACTCGCCGTTCGCCAGGATGAGGATCACGTTATCCACCATGTTCCCACCCCTGATCAGGGAGGTCTTGGCCGTCCAGCCGGACGCCACTACAGACAACCCGTCCGATGACCCGGAAGGAGACTATGGGGCTGACCATTTTTAGGTCGGCTTCCGGCAGGGTGAACAGGAGCTCGTAGTCCTCCCCGCCGAAGAGGATCGCGTCGGAGCGTGCCTCTTGGGGAATAGTTTGCACGAGATCGGGGATTACAGGGAGGAGCGCCTCTTCGATCGAACAACCGACCCTGCTTTCTCGGGCGAGGAGATGAAGCGAGTGTGCCAACCCGTCGGAGATATCGACCATGCTCGTGGCGAACGGGGCGAGGCTCTCTCCCCACTCCACTCGGGGAGAGAAGCAGAAGAGCGCGTTCGCCCGCTCGTGCGCTCCGGTGGCGAACAGGCGGAGCGCGGTCTGGGTCGATCCAAGCTCACCGGTGACGCAGACCAGATCGCCTGCACCTGCGCCGCTGCGGCGCACCGGGTTTGCTGCCTCGCCGAGCGCAGATCCGACCACAGTCAGCTCGGAGTGCTGATCTATATCGCCGCCGACAAGATCGGTTCCGGCGGCGGCGCAACACGCGCGCGCGCCTGCAAGGACCCCACGAATGAACCGCTCTGCAAGATCGGGATCGCCAAGGGCAAGCAGTACGGCGAGCGGACGCGCACCCATTGCTGCCAGGTCGGAGAGGGAGACAGCGACGCTGCGCCAGCCGATCGTATACGGGGAAGCGCCATCCGGAAAATCAGTTGTGCGATGGAGCATATCAGTCGTCAGGAGAAGATTGGTCTCGCCAAAAGGGAGGATTGCCGCGTCGTCACCGGCTTTGGCAACCGCTGCGCGGATGATCTGCAATACTTCTGATTCCCGCATAATAAAACGACCCATCTCTTGTCTGAGCCGCAAGGGATATACAGATACTGCTCCCTGCGCCGGCATTATCCAGATCAGGTTCGAAGGGTCGAGGTTATACCTCCTCTCAGCCCAATCATCTGAGCTCCCCTGATAGGAAGATTCTACACCGGCAGGTCGATCGAATCAACGCAAACACTCAGTCAACCCATACCGGCTGAAATGTGATAGGCCTAGAACCACGGATTGACACGGATTGACACAGAACAGAGGCTCTTCGGCGTTTTGAGTGGGTAGGTGGAAGTTTTCGATCCTGCTCGTCGTGAGTTTTCTCCCTGTGTCTCGCATCCACCAGGCTGAGAGGCTCCGCACCTCCCCTCCCCTTGCCCCTCCCATCGAGGGAGGAGGGGTGCGGACTTGCTACCTTATGGGGAGGAGCATCTCTTCCGCTGCTTTAAATC
>JAJOKK010000184.1:3042-5648 GCA_021129875.1 Candidatus Bipolaricaulota bacterium | reverse complement strand
TTCGATTGACACCGCTCTGTTCTTGGCGGGAGCGCTCTTTGCAGGCGAGTTCTACCGGGGCGAGGTCCGCGAGATTGCGACCGAACTCTATAAGCGGGTAGACTGGGAATGGATGTTGGACGGCGGCCCAACTCTCTCACATGGGTGGACCCCCGAGCGCGGGTTTCTCCCTTACCGTTGGGACACCTACAGCGAGCACATGATATTGTATCTGCTTGCGATCGGCTCGCCGACCCATCCCATCCCGGCCGAGTCGTGGGAGGCATGGCATCGTCCCGCTCCTGGCGGCTACATAAAGTGCCCGCTTGAGTCGATGTTCGTCTACCTCTACTCGCACGCGTGGGTCGATTTTCGCAATCGGCATGATCGTTTCGCCAACTACTGGAACAACTCGATAGTAGCGATCACTCGCAACCGGTTATTCTCCTATATGAACCGGTTCCGATACGAGACGTACGGACGACATGTCTGGGGAATCTCAGCCTCTGACGGCCCGTTCGGATACTTTGGATACGGGGCGACGGAAGACCGCCATGACGGCACGATCCCACCCTATGCTGCAGTGGCGGCGCTCCCATTTGTTCCGGAAGAGTCGATGGCGGCCATCAGGTACATGAAGGAGACATTCGGCGAGAAGATCTGGGGCGAGTACGGATTCACCAGCGCGTTCAACGTTGACCGTGACTGGTATTCGACCGAGTTCATCGGCATCGACCAGGGGATTCAGATAATAATGATTGAGAACTTCCGCTCGGAGCTGGTGTGGCGTTTCTTCATGCGCAACCGGTTCATCAGGAAGGCGATGGCGGCGGTCGGCTTTGTCTATGACCCGACAGCGGACTTTGTCCTCACACCCTGGTTCGCGGAGTACTTCCGTCTGCTGATGGAAGGGCTCCCCACGGAAGTGGAGGCACCATACGCCGAAATTCCCCCCACAATCGACGGGCTGCTCAATGAATGGACGCACGCGCCGCAACTTGTGGACGAGCGGATGACTATACCGGGCATCGCCCGGTTGGAGCCAGGAGACATCCTCAAAGGGCGCTTTTGGGCAATGTGGGATGATGAGTACCTCTATCTTGCCGCTGCGGTTGAGGACAGCATCCTTGTCGCCAACATCGCGCCCGATGACCTGCGCCACTTCTTCCGCACCGATTCGATCGAGTTCTACATTAACCCCGGTCCGGATCTCGGTATATTTAAGCTCGCCGCCATACCGTTTGATACGGAGGGCAATCCTCAGGCAGTCAGACATGAGGATGCCGATCCCGGACCGATCGATGAGGTTGCGCCCGGGGTGAGGTATGCATCCTCCCGCACAGAGACAGGGTACATTATGGAGTTCGCGATCCCGCTCCGTTACCTGGGGTTGGTCGGCATCGAACCCGGGACCGCGATCGGCCTCAGCTTTACAGTGCATAGCGGCAACGACCTAGAGGCAGCGCTCGGCGCCTATACACGCACGGCGATGATCGCCTGGAACCCGGTACCGCTTGTATGGGATCGGCCGGCAACATGGGGTGAGCTTATTTTAATCGGTCCCAATTAAATAGGAGGTAAACAAAAATGATATAGCTTAAACGTTGTTTGTTGGTGCTTATCCTTAGTGCCCTCCTGGGAGTAACAGCGGTCGGTGCTCCTACAACGATCAGGGTATGGGCGATGGGGGAAGAGGGGCTCAATCTTGAAAAGCTGATCCCGGCATTCGAGCGGGAGAACCCCGATATACGGGTAGAGATCATGCAGATTCCATGGGCGCTTGCCTACGATAAGATGATAACGGCGGTGGCCGGGGGGACGACCCCCGATGTGACGCAGATCGGCACTACCTGGATGGCACCGTTCGCCGCCATGGGGGCGCTGGCCCCGTTGAACGAATTCATCGAGCGTTCCGCGGTCCTATCGGCCGATGACTTCTTTCCCGGCTCCTGGGGGACAGCTGTCGTCGAGGGGGTGATATACGGGATTCCATGGTACGTCGATGTGCGGGTCCTCTACTATCGGACCGACCTCCTACAGGAGGCCGGCTTCGATCGTCCGCCGGCCACGTGGGACGAGCTGCGGGTCGTGGGCAAGGCTCTGGCTGATATAGGGGATTTCGGTATGGGGTTGTCGCCGCACTGGCAGGAGTTCTTGCCATTCGTATGGCAAGCCGGGGGAGATCTGCTGGACGAGGCGATGGAAGAGCCTTTGGTCACTGAGCCTGAATTCGTCGAAGCGCTGGAGTTCTTTGTCTCGCTGTTTAGGGACGGGATCGCACCGCTGGGGATAGGCGAGGTGGATCTGTTTCACGCCTTTGCCACCGGGTTCTTCCCGATGTATTTCAGCGGTCCGTGGATGGTGGAGCTGATCAGAGCGCGGACGCCGGAAATCGACGGCCTATGGTCGATCGCACCGATGCCGCGCCAGGCGGCAGGAACGTCGTTCATCGGCGGGGCCAACTTCGCGATCTTCGAGGGGACTCGCAACAAGGAGGCGGCGTGGCGGTTCCTTGAATTCATGGGCCGGGCAGAGACTCAGGTGGAGTGGTACCGCATACTGCGGGGCCTTCCTGCGGTGAAGGCGGCATGGGAAGATCCGCTCCTTATGGAAGAACCGATAATGGC
>JAJOKK010000184.1:0-3032 GCA_021129875.1 Candidatus Bipolaricaulota bacterium | reverse complement strand
TCCCCGCCGGCTCACCCGGGATGGGAGGAGATCGCGCGGGCGCTCATGACCAGGGTTGAGGAGGCGATCCACGAGATAACCTCGCCGGCAGAAGCGGCGGAGCTCCTTGACGGAGATCTCAGACGGATACTCGGCCGGCTCTAAAGATGGCCTTCGGTTCTCAAGCGAAGCGGATGACAGAGAAGCGCAGGGGCGCGGCGGGTCGTCGCGCCCCTGATTACTCGCCTCGGCCCGGATACATGCGGGCAAGGGCGCGGATGGGGTGGCTGTTCATCTCCCCGGCGATAATCTCCCTCGGTCTATTCCTCGCACTTCCCTTATTCGCCTCCTTTGGCCTGAGTCTGACTGATTTCAATGTCTTTGCCGTCAGGGACTGGGGACGTGCTTCGTTCATAGGGTTGGCGAACTATCAGGCTCTGTTTCGTGACCCTCTTTTCTGGATATCGCTTCGCAACACCCTTTACTTTGCGATCGTCGCAGTACCGCTCTCAATAGCCGCCTCCCTCACAATCGCGCTCCTCTTGAATCGAAAAGACGTCAAGATGAAACGGTTCTTCCGACTCGGCTATTTTTTGCCTGTCATCACCACAACGGCAGCGGTAGCTGTAGTCTGGCGCTGGGTCTTAAATCCGCGGTTTGGAATCGTAAATTGGCTCCTGAGCCTAGTGGGGATAGAAGGGCCGGCATGGCTCGCAGATCCGAGGTGGGCGATGCCCGCTCTTATCGCGATGGTCATCTGGCGAGGGTTGGGCTGGAATATGATCATATTCCTGGCCGGGCTCCAGGGGATCCCCAAGCACTACTACGAGGCAGCACAGATCGACGGGGCGAATGGGTGGCAGCTGTTATGGCATATCACGGTCCCCCTCCTCAGGCCGACGATGTTCTTCGTCACAATCATGACGATCATCGGCTACCTTCAGTTCTTCGAGGAACCGTTCATCATGACCGACGGGGGACCGCTGAACGCCACCATCTCCGTGGTCTTATACATCTACCGGCAAGGGTTCAGATTCTTCAACCTCGGGTATGCATCGGCTCTTGCGTACGTCCTGTTCATGATCATCATCACGATCACCCTGCTGCGGATATGGGTGGGACGGACGAGCAGCGAGTACTGACAGGTCGGCAGGAGAACGACAAGCTGAAAAGGAGTGATCGGATTGCAAGAGAAGAGAGTAGCATCGACCGTGCTTGTTCACATAGCCCTTCTCATCGGGCTGGTGCTGATGATCATGCCGTTTGTGTGGATGCTCTCGACCTCGTTCATGACCGAAGCCGAGGCGTTCACGTTCCCGCCCCGCTTCATCCCACAAGAACCGATTCTCGACAACTATGTTGAGCTCTTCCGCCGGCTCGATTTCACCACATACTTCAAGAACACCATCATCGTCGCCCTGTTCGTCACCACTATCAGCCTGTTCCTGAACTCACTCGCTGGATACGCATTCGCTAAGATCGACTTTCGCGGACGCAATAAACTGTTCCTCGCGATCATGGCAACGATGATGGTCCCGGGACAGGTCACCGTCATCCCGGTCTTTCTCCTGATGCGCATCTTCGGCATGGTCAATACCCATGCCGGTCTCATCGTACCGGGCTTGGTCGGCGCATTCGGAATCTTCTTCATGCGGCAGTTCATAAAGACGATCCCGGACGAGCTGATAGAGGCGGCTCAGATAGACGGCGCCTCCGAATTCTGGATCTATGCACGGGTGATCATGCCGCTGTGCAAACCAGCACTGGCCACACTCGGCCTATTCACCTTCATGGGATCGTGGAACAGCTTCTTCTGGCCACTGATCATCGCCACTGACTCGAACATGTTTACACTACCGGTGGCCATCGCGGTCCTCAGCGGACAGCACGGGACAAACTTCCCCCTATTGATGGCCGGGGCAACGATCGTGGTAGCGCCGATCGTGGTCGTCTTCCTCTTTCTCCAGCGCTACTTTACATCTGGAATTACTCTGACGGGATTGAAGGGGTGACATCAGTATGCATAACGGTAAGTTGTTCGCCAATACGTACGGTTTTTTTTCTGAGGAGAAAGAAGAGTACATCATCACCCGACCGGAGACGCCCAAGCCTTGGGTGAACGTCATCAGCAACGGTGACTATGGCCTGATCATCTCCCAGACGGGCGGCGGCTACAGCTGGCGCACCCACGCCACGCTCAATCGGCTCACCCGCTGGGAGCAAGACCTGGTCAAGGACGAGTGGGGCAAATACCTCTACCTCCGCGATGAGGAGACGGGGAAGTTCTGGTCTCTCGCGTGGAAGCCGGTCTGTCGACAGCCGGAGCGCTACGAATGCCGGCACGGTCTGGGCTATACCGTCATCTCCTCGCTCAACAAGGGGATCGAGAGCACGCTCACCGTGTTCATCCCCTGTGATGAGCCCTTGGAGGTCTGGCTCGTCAAGCTACGGAATCTATCGGACCGACCACGTCGCCTGAGCCTTGTCACTTACTTCGAATGGTTGTTAGGCGCCGCCCCGGACTGGCGCCGCGAGTTCCATCGCACGTTCATCGAGGCGCGTTATGACCACGGATTAGGGGCTATCCTGGCCGCCAACCGGCTGTGGGAACTGCCGGGCGCTGACCAAGGGAATTGGAACCGCTCCTGGGACTACATCGCCTTCCACACTGCAAGCCCGCCACCCTCCGGCTGTGTGTGCGACAAAGAAGCTTTTCTGGGTAGGTACGGCTCGGTACAGCGGCCGCGTGCCGTTCTCCACGGCTATCCCCCCCAGAACAAAGGACTGTGTGGAGGCGACCCCATCGCCAGCCTGTGCGTCGATGTCTCGTTGGCTCCGGGCGAGGAGAAGACGATCGTCTTCACCCTCGGTGCGACTGAACGGCTGAAAGAGGCGGAGGAACTGGGGGTCAAATACCGGGATGTGCGTGTCGCCGAAGAATCCCTGACCAAAGTCCATGCGTGATCGGTTAAGCCCTCCATTGGTCCATTAATCTCTCTCGATTGACGTTTGGATCAAGCGCTTGGCTTTGGTAGACTTCGAATAGATCCATA